>NZ_JBFAXX010000020.1:0-125927 GCF_040680995.1 Kitasatospora sp. NPDC051914 | reverse complement strand
CCGCTGGCGTGAACCCGGGCGGGGGGGGGGGGCGGTGGGCCCCCCCCGCCCCGGCCGGTCACGTTTTCAACCAGCGCCCGGTCACGGTTGGGGTGCCGTTTCGGGCCCGACGACGGGGGCTGTGCGTACCCCGTCCCGGCGACATGGGACGATGGCCTGCATGCCAGCAACGCCGACGCCGAGCGACCGCAACGGACGGTTCAACCGTCCGGACGCCTCGATGTCCTTGCTGACCAATGTGATGGACCACAGTCTGGACGAGGGCTACGCCGAGGCGGCCCGCCGTTCCGAGGGCCCGAGCCGGCTGCCGACGTCCCTGCGGGGCAAGCTCACGCTGGCCCTCGGGCTGGCGCTGGCGGCGACCGTGGTGACCGTGGGCGGGGTGAACACCTCCAAGGCCGAGCCGACGCTCGCCAAGGAGCGGGACGCGCTCGTGCACCGCGTCAACGACTCCACCAGGACGGCGGACGACCTGCAGCGGCAGGTCGAGGACCTGCGGGACCGGGTGGGCCGGGCCCAGCAGGACGCCCTTCCCGTCGGCGGGGACGACCGGCTGGCGCAGCTGGCGGCCCGTACGGGCACCGGGGAGATCAGCGGGCCCGGAGTGAAGCTGGTCATCGAGGACGCGGCGGGCACCGGCGCGGGCGGCTCCGTGAGCAATCCGCGGGAGGCCGAGGGCTTCAGCAACACCGGCCGGCTGCGCGACCGGGACCTGCAGCTCGTGGTGAACGGGCTGTGGCTGTCCGGCGCCGAGGCGATCTCGATCAACGGCCAGCGGCTGACCACCCTGTCGGCGATCCGCGCCGCCGGTGATGCCGTGCTGGTGGACAACCGGCCGCTGGTGCCGCCGTACACCGTGCTCGCGGTCGGCAACGGCGAGCGGTTCGCGGAGACCTTCAGGTCCAGCTCGGCCGGGCGCTACCTCAAGCTGATCGAGGAGAGCTACGGCATCAAGTCCAACCTCTCGGTGCAGAAGAAGATGTCGCTGCCGGCCGCGCTCGGTGTGACCCTGCGGACGGCCCGGCCGCAGAGCACCGAGTCCTCGGCCCCGGCAGGAGCCTCGCCCTCGGGCAGTGCCCCGCCGTCGGCTTCCGCCCCCGCCAGTACCGCCACCGGTTCGCCGGCCGCTACGGCCGGAACAGCCACCTCCACCCGGACAGGAGTACCTTCACCGTGATTGCCGTTCTGGGGCTCGTGATCGGCGTCGTCGTCGGCCTCTTCGTCCAGCCAGAGGTGCCCGACGCCGTTGTGCCGTACCTGCCGATCGCGGTGGTGGCGGCGCTGGACGCGGTCTTCGGCGGCGTCCGCGCGATGCTGGACGGGATCTTCAACGACAAGGTGTTCGTTGTCTCGTTCCTGTCGAACGTGGTGGTGGCGGCGTTGATCGTCTTCCTCGGCGACCAGCTCGGTGTGGGGGCGCAGCTCTCCACCGGCGTCGTCGTGGTGCTCGGTATCCGGATCTTCTCCAACGCAGCCGCGATCCGGCGGCATGTGTTCAGGGCGTAAGGAGAACCAGTCGTGGAACAGGACGACAAGCCGAAGGGCCGGCCGGGGCCGCAGGAGCCCGTGCCCGCTGCCGACCACCCTGCTGCCGAGCCGCCGGCCGCCGGGGCGTCCGCCGCCGAGCCGTCTGCCGTCGAGCCTGCCGAGCCGGTGGCCGAGGAGCCCGCGGTGGAGCCGGCCCCGGAGAAGGCCGCTGCGGCTGACGCAGCCGCCGAGGAGGCTGCCGGGCCGGGGGAGGACGGGCCGCGCCCGCACACGGCCGGTGCAGGCGCCTCCGAGGACGCCTCCGAGGAGGGGCCGGCCGACGAGGAGAACCCGGCCGACGCCGACGGCACGTCCGGCAGTGACACGGCCGCCGGCAGCAACGGTGAGGGCGACTCGCGCCGCAGGCTCAGGGCCGCGGTGTGGCCGCCACGGATATCGCGCGGGCAGCTGGTCGTGGCCGTGCTGCTCTTCGCGCTGGGCCTCGGCCTGGCGATCCAGGTGCGCTCCACCAACGACCACAACCAGCTGCGCGGCGCCCGCCAGGAGGATCTCGTCCGCATCCTCGACGAACTGGACAGCCGCCAGCAGCGTCTCCAGCAGGAGAAGACGCAGCTCGAGCAGTCCCTGACCCAGTTGGAGAACAGCTCCAACCAGGCGAAGGAGGCTCAGGAGCAGACCAGGAAGAAGGTGTCCGAGCTGGGCGTGCTCGCGGGGACCGAGCCGGCAACCGGGCCGGGAATCGTCTTGACGATCAATGATCCCCAGGGGCAGGTGAAGGCGGATATGCTGCTGGACACCCTGCAGGAACTCCGGGCGGCGGGAGCGGAGGCGATTCAGATCAACGATGTGCGTGTGGTGGCCGGCACCTACTTCACCGACGGCCCCGACGGCGGTGTGCAGATCGACGGCAAGAGCGTGTCGCAGCCGTTCCGCTTCACGGTCGTGGGCAACCCGCAGGACCTGACGCCCGCGCTCAACATCCCGGGCGGCGTCGTGCGCACCTTGGAGAAGGAGCAGGCGACCGCCGTCATCACCCAGCAGCAGAAGGTCGTCGTCGACGCGCTCGCCGAGCCCAAGCCGCTGCAGTACGGCAATCCGGCGGCGAAGTGACGGGTCGACTGTCCTACGGTCCGTCAGGTTTCCGCCACCCCCGGTGGCGGGCCGCCGAGGCACCTGAGGCACACTGGGATGTTCCACCCGGGCGGTGCGCTCCGCCGCCTGCTCGGGCCCGGCCGGATGCCGGGCCAGCTGCCTGTCCGAGCCTGTCACCCTGCCCCGCGGGCGGGTCTGTCACACGCAAGGGGATTCGCCCGTGAGTCTGTTCTCGAAGCTGTTCGGCCGCAACAACCGCCAGGATTCGGTCGAGGCGCCCACCGCGCGCCACCGCCGCCCGGGTGAGGAGGCCGCCGTTCCCGGCATGCGGCCCGCGCCCGAGGCGGACCAGTACGCCGAGCGGCCGCTGTTCCGCGACGGCCAGGGCGCAGCTCCGTACGAGGGGAATGCGCAGGGCTACGGCGCGTCGGTTGAAACGGGTGGCGCGCCGCGCATAGGTTTCCCGGCAGCACCCTCAACCTCCGGTGGAGGGTTTACCCCGGACCCCTACGCCGGGCACGTCCAGCAGGGTGTGCCGAGCCAGGAGGCTGTGACGATGGCTGGCACCTCTCCGTGTCCGCGGTGCGGCAACCAGAACCCCCTCACGGCCAGGTTCTGCTCCAACTGCGGCACGGCGCTGCGCCACGCCCCGGTGCCCGAGGGTGCCGCCGAGACCACGTCGACCATCTCGATCTCCGGCATCGAGTCGTACGAGCCCGGTGCCACGTCGACCGGCGCCACCCCGGCGCTGTCGCCCGAGGTGCTGGCCGCGATCGACGCGCTGCCGCCGGGCTCGGCCCTGCTGATCGTGCAGCGCGGCCCGAACTCGGGCAGCCGCTTCCTGCTGGACTCCGACGTGACCACCGCAGGACGCCACCCGCAGGGCGACATCTTCCTGGACGACGTGACGGTCTCGCGCCGGCACGTGGAGTTCAGGCGGCTGCCCGGCGGCGGCTTCTCGGTGGCGGACGTCGGCAGCCTGAACGGCACGTACGTCAACCGGGAGCGGATCGACGAGGTCACGCTCAACAACGGTGACGAGGTCCAGATCGGCAAGTACCGGCTGGTGTTCTTCGCCGGTCACGCCCGGGGGTACTGAAACCGACGTCGGCAGGAGCCCGTGTGACTGCGAATCCTCCCACCACCCTCGGGGCCACCCCCGTGCCCGCCACACGACGTGCGGCCGAGGCACGGGGGAGGGGCGGCGACGAGCTGCTCTCGATCGGTGCCGTGCTGGCCTTCCTCCGGGACGACTTCCCCGAGGTCACCATCTCCAAGATCCGCTTCCTGGAGGCGGAGGGGCTGGTCGACCCGCAGCGCACCCCCTCGGGCTACCGCAAGTTCAGCGCCGGTGACGTCGAGCGACTGGCGTACGTGCTGCGCATGCAGCGCGACCACTACCTGCCGCTGCGGGTGATCCGCGAGCACCTGGACGCGATCGAGCGGGGCGAGTCGCCACCGGCGCTGCCGGCCCCGGAGGCCAGGCCCGGGCCACTGGAGGAGGCGGACCGCGAGCTCGTCGCCGCGGCCGGGGCGGTCACCGGCGTCCGGCTCGGCCGGGCCGAACTGCTGGCCGCGGCCGAGGCGGAGGAGGCCGAGCTCCTCGAGTGGGAGTCGTACGGCCTGGTCGCGGCGGGCACCGACGGCGGGTACGACGGCGAGGCGCTGCAGATCGCCCGGCTGGTCGCCGAGCTCGGCCGGTACGGGCTGGAGCCCCGGCACCTTCGGGCGATGAAGGCCGCCGCCGACCGCGAGGTCGCGCTGGTGGACCAGGTCGTGGCGCCGCTGCGGCGGCACCGCAACCCGCAGACCCGGGCGCACGCCGAGACCACCGCCCGGGAGCTGGCGACGCTGTCGGTGCGGCTGCACGCGGCCATGGTGCAGGCGGGGCTGCGTGCCCGGCCGAGCTGACCGCCGGCGCCCCCGCTGCGGGCCGGCCGGGCCGCGACACCCCGGGGGCATGTCGGCTGACCAGCAGGGGAAGGGCTGCGCTTTCCTATCGGCGGCGCGAGCCATAGGGTTGCCAGTGTGAATGAGCTCGACGTCGTGGGTGTCCGGGTGGAGATGCCTTCCAACCAGCCGATCGTGCTGCTGCGGGAGGTAGGGGGAGATCGGTACCTGCCGATCTGGATCGGTCCGGGCGAAGCGACCGCGATCGCCTTCGCGCAGCAGGGCATGACCCCGGTGCGGCCGCTGACGCACGACCTCTTCAAGGACGTGCTCGACGCGCTCGGCCAGCAGCTCACCGAGGTGCGGATCAGCGACCTGCGCGAGGGCGTCTTCTACGCCGAGCTGATCTTCTCCGGCGGTGTCGAGGTGAGCGCGCGCCCCTCGGACGCCATAGCGCTGGCCCTGCGGACCGGGACGCCGATCTACGGCAGCGAGAACGTGCTCGCCGAGGCCGGCATCGCCATCCCGGACGAGCAGGAGGACGAGGTGGAGAAGTTCCGCGAGTTCCTCGACCAGGTCTCGCCCGAGGACTTCGGGGGCGGCCAGCAGTAGCCCCGCGGGCTGCTGGTACCGCCGGGGCCGGCGCGCCGTTCGCGGCCGCCGGCCGCGTCGTTCTCCCAAGACGTAGTACCGGCCGCAACCCTCTGCAACTCACGCTTTGCAAAAAGTCGCCGTCCTACCCACACTTGGGGCACGAAAAACCACTCTCCGGAGTGACATCCGACCGGAGCCCCGGCGTGGCGATCGTTGACGGGCCTGTGGTGACTGCCTACCGTCAAGGGAGGCTACGGTCGGTCGGCGCCGTCCGGCGTCCGGAGAGCTGCGGGACCGAGTGGACGGAGGCAGGCATGAGCGGTAACGGCGATGAAGCCGCCGCCGGGGGCCTGTGCGCCGTGCACGTGCCGCGGGCAGGCCGCACCCCGGGCCCGCGTTCCTGGGAGGGCCCGGCGGAGCCCATCGAGGGCGAACGCCCCCGGGTGGGCCGGTTCCCGGCCGTCCAGGCCGGCCAGCCCGCGATCGAGCGCATCCCGCCGACCTCGGCCCTGGTCGGCTACCGCGGCCCGACCGCCTGCGCCGCCGCCGGTATCACCTACCGTCAACTCGACTACTGGGCCCGCACCGGGCTGCTCGAGCCGAGCGTCCGCACCGCGTACCCGGCCGGTGCGCAGCGACTGTACAGCTTCCGCGACATCCTGCTGCTGAAGATCGTCAAGCGGCTGCTGGACGCCGGCGTCTCGCTGCAGAACATCCGGGTCGCCGTGGCCCACCTGCAGGTGGCCGAGCCCGCCGACCTCACCGGCCTGACCCTGATGTGCGACGGCGCCACCGTCTACGAGTGCACCAGCCCCCAGCAGGTGGTCGACCTGCTCGGCGGCGGCCAGGGCATGTTCGGCATCGCGGTCGGTGCGGTATGGCAGGAGCTGGAGGCCACCCTCGGCCGGCTGCACGCCGAGCGCACCGACACCGGCGAGACCCTGGTCGGCCACGACCCCGCCGACGAGCTCGCCCGCCGCCGCAACCGCGCGGTCTGACGCCCCGTCAAGTCGGGTCGGCTGCACCGGGCGGGAACCGCCGCTGCCGCCCGGCGCGTCCCGCCTGATGTGTCGATCAAGGATCTGAAGGCCCTGCGCCGGGCCGCAGCGCGTCTGAAGCGGCCACTGCCCGGGCTCGGCGACCGGAAGGGGCGGCGCCGCTGGTTCCAGGCCGCCGTCGTGTTCAGCGCCGTCGCACTGGCGCCCAGCGCCTGGCTGTGGACGGCCCAGGACGGCCGCGTCCGCACGGTGGCCGACGCACCCTCCGCGCCCGTCGCCGTGGTCTTCGGCGCCGGCCTGTTCGACGGCGAGCCCTCCCCGTACCTCGCCCACCGGCTGGACGCGGCGCTGAGCCTCTACCAGCAGCACAAGGTGCAGGCGATCCTGGTCACCGGCGACAACAGCACCACCGACTACGACGAGACCGACGCCATGCGCGACTACCTCACCGAGCGCGGCGTGCCGGCGCAGCGGGTGGTCGGCGACTACGCGGGCTTCGACACCTGGGACTCCTGCGTCCGGGCCCGCCGCATCTTCGGCGTCGACCACGCCCTGCTGGTCAGTCAGGGCTTCCACGTGCGCCGCGCACTGGCCCTGTGCGAGGCCGCCGGCATCGAGTCGCACGCGGTGGCCGTGGACGAGCCGCGCAACTCCACCTGGTACTACGGCGGGCTGCGCGAGATCCCCGGCGCCGGCAAGGCGGCCCTGGACGCCTTGCTGCGCCCCGACCCGACGTTCCTCGGCGAGACCGAGACCGGCGTCGCCCGCGCCCTCGCGGACGCCGCCCGGCCGTAGGACGCGTGGCACGGCGGCGCTCCCGCCCGTAGCCCCGTGTCCTCGGACGCACCCCGCCTCGAACGAATTGTCAGAGCCGTGCGCGATGATCTCCGTGTGCGGACTGTGCCGAGCATCATCCACCTCGACATGGACGCCTTCTTCGCCGCGGTGGAGCAGGCGGCCAAGCCGAGCCTGCGCGGCAAACCCGTGATCGTCGGCGGGCTCGGCGGCCGCGGGGTCGTCGCCACCGCCTCCTACGAGGCGCGGAGGTTCGGCGTGCACTCGGCGATGCCGATGGCCCAGGCCCGCCGCCTCTGCCCGAACGCCGCCTTCCTGTCCGGCCGCTTCGCCGCGTACCGGGAGAACAGCGAGATCGTGATGGGCCTGCTGCGCGAGCGCTCCCCGCTGGTCGAGCCGCTCAGCCTGGACGAGGCCTTCGTCGACCTGGAGGCCGGCCCGTACGGTCCCGCGCTGGCCGCGGCCGACCCGGAGACCGGCGCCCAGCTGGTGCTCGCGGTCGCCGAGGACCTCCGCGCCGACATCCTCGAGCGCACCGGACTGACGGCCTCGGTGGGCGCGGCAGGCTCCAAGCTGATGGCGAAGATCGCCTCCGAGCAGGCCAAGCCCGACGGGCTCGTCCTGGTGGGGATCGGCTCCGAGCGGGCGGTGCTCAGCCCGATGCCCGTCCGCGCCCTGCCGGGGATCGGCCCGGCCACCGAGCAGACGCTGCGCCGGGCCGGGCTGACGACCGTGGCCGACCTCGCCGCGGCGGGGGAGACGGAACTCGTCCGACTGCTCGGCCGTGCACACGGCACCGGGGTCCACCTGATGGCCATCGGGCTGGACGAGCGGGCGGTGGTGCCGGACCGGGACGCCAAGTCCGTCTCCGTGGAGGACACCTTCGAGGTCGACCTCGCCGACCGGGACCGCATCCTGCACGAGATCGACCAGCTGACCGCGCGCTGTGTCGGGCGGCTGCGGGCGGCCGGCCGCTCGGGCCGCACGGTGGTGCTGAAGGTGCGGCGCTTCGACTTCTCCACGCTCACCCGCTCGGAGACGCTGCGCGCCCCCACCGACGACGAGGCGGTGATCGCCGAGACGGCGCGCCGGCTGGCGCTGCAGGTCGACACCACCGGCGGGGTCCGGCTGCTCGGGGTCGGCGTGTCCCAGCTCGCCGACTACACCCAGGAGGACCTGTTCGCGCAGGCCGCCCAGGCGGCGGAGTCCGAGCGGGCCGTCGAGGCGGAGCGTGCGGCCGAGGCCGAGCGGGGCCCGGAGTCGGAGCGGGGCGGGGAGGCGGCAGCGGAGGGCGGGGCCGCCGGGGAGCAGGCCGGACCTGGGCCGGGCGGCGGGCCGCCGGTGGAGAGCGGGTCGCTGCTGCTGCGGCGCTGGCTGCCCGGCCAGGACGTGGCGCACCGCGAGTTCGGCCCCGGCTGGGTGCAGGGGAGCGGCGTCGGCCGGGTCACCGTCCGCTTCGAGACGCCGTACAGCGCGCCGGGCCGGGTGCGGACCTTCGCCGTCGACGACCCGGACCTGCAGCCCTCGGGGCCGTTGCCGCTGCGCGAAGCCTGAGTCACCGCCGGGCGGGCGGGGTGGCGGCGTCGGGGAGGAATGCCGAGCGGCCCCGCACCGTCCCTGGTGCGGGGCCGCTCGGCGGGGCCGGGCCGTATCCGTGGTCGCGATGCCCACAACCTCCCACGGGGGTCCGGCCCCCTCGCGCCCTGTCCCCTGGCGCGAGGAGACGCCTCGTCAGGCGTCGGTCTTGGCCAGCTCGGGGCTGGGGGCGGCCGTGGTGCCGGCGGCCGGGGCCGGCTGGGCGGCCGGCTTGATCCGGCGGATGGCGAACGGCACCAGGCCGGCCACGACGCAGACCACGGCGGCGGTCCAGTAGGCGTGCTCGTAGGCGTCCAGTGTCGGCAGGGCGACCGGGATCGGCAGCTTCATGGTGTCGCCGGTGAGGATCGCGGCCATGACGGCGGTGCCGATGGCGCCGCCGACGGTGCGCAGCACCGCGTTCATGCCGTTGGCGATGCCGCTCTGCTCGGCCGGGACGGCGCCGTTGATGTAGGCCGGCATGGCGGCGTAGGCGAGGCCGACGCCGAGGCCGAAGACGGCGGAGGCCAGGTAGATGTCGATCTCGTGGCTGTGCCGGACGCCGAGGTAGGCCATGGCGATCGCGCCGAGGATGCCGCCGGCGACGAGGGGCAGGCGCGGGCCGCGGCGGGCGATCATCAGGGCGCCCAGCGGGGCGGCGACCATCGAGCCGAGCGCGGACGGCAGCAGCATCACGCCGGCGTGCAGCACGGTGGCGGTGAAGCCGTAGTGGGCGAGCTTCTCGGGGGTCTGGGCGAAGTTGCTGATGACCATGAAGGAGCCGTACATCCCGAAGCCCATGAGCAGGCCGGAGATGTTGGTGAAGGCGACGGCCGGGCGGGACATCATCTTCATGTCGACCAGTGGGTGGCTGACCTTGACCTCGATGAGGATCCAGACGAGGGCGACCACGGCGGCGACGGCGAACAGGCCGAGGGTGCGGTTGGAGGTCCAGCCCCAGTTGTTGCCCTGGCTGACGGCGATCAGCAGGGCGGAGAGCCAGCCGGCCAGGGTGAGGGCGCCGAGCGGGTCCGCGCCGCCGTCCTTGTCGACGACCGGGTCCTTGGGCACCCGCAGGGCGACCAGCGCGACGGCGAGCAGGCCGAAGGCCAGGCCCATCCAGAAGATCGACTTGTAGCTCCAGTGCTCCAGCAGGAGGCCGGTGGCGACCAGGCCGAGGCCGCTGCCGACGCCCATGGAGGCGCTGATGGCGGCGACGCCGCCGGTGACCTTGGCCTTGGGCAGCTCGTCGCGGACGATGCTGATCGCGAGCGGCAGCACGCCACCGCCGGCGCCCTGCAGGACGCGGGCGACGACCAGCCAGGTGAAGGAGTGCGTGCCCACCGCGAGGGCGGAGCCGGCGACCAGGCCGGCGAGCGAGACCAGCAGCATCGGCTTGCGGCCGCGCAGGTCGCCGAACCGGCCGAGCAGCGGGGTGAGGACGGCTGCGGACAGCAGGTTGGCGGTCATCAGCCAGGTGATGCTGGAGCCGGAGACGTCCAGCTCCTTGGCCAGCGACGGCAGGATCGGCACGACCGCGGTCTGCACCACGCTGAACGCCAGCATGGCAAGCACGAGCGCGGGGAGCACCCGCGCACTGCTCGGCCGGTCTGCCGTGGTGGCGGGCTGTGGGGCCTCACTCACGGTGGTTTCCTCCCGTTTTGGTACTGCCCGGAGCCTGGTCAAGTGCTTCAGGCGAGAGATAGTGAATCAGCTGAAGTAACGATGCAGGCTGATACTTCAATGTGTCAAATATCGATTGGTGAAGCTTTGGCAAAGTGAAGGCCCCGGTCCGCATCGGCGGACCGGGGCCTTCACTCGGCGAACGGGCGACGCCCGCCCGTGCTCAGCTGCGCCGCAGCGGATCCGGCCGGGGCCCGGCCGTCCGGGCTGCCACCTGCGCGGGCGCCGGACCCGCCGGGTGCGGGCCGGTGTGCGCGGCCGCCGGCGCCGGACCGTCGGCCGCGGCGTCGGCCGGCAGCGGCCCGTACGGCTGGTGCGCCGTCCCGTCGTGCACCTCCACGTGTTCGCGCCGCAGCTCCTCGCGGACGAACTCCTCCTCGGTGTACCGCTCGACCACCAGTCGGACCCGCTCGACCGGCGCCAGGTACTTGCGCACCACCGGCCGCTCCTCGCGCAGGGTCACCTCCTCCACCGCCTCGGCGATCTCCTGCTCGGTCAGCGCGGCCCGCTCGGCGTCGGTCACCGGCACCCGCTCCACCCGGACGCGCTCGCGCACCACCGGCACCCGCCGCTCCACGGCCTCCGAGGTCACGTACTTGCGCAGCCGCGCGGTGCCCAGCACGTGCCACTCGGTGCTGATGTCCAGGCGCTCCTCGCGGCAGGTGACCTCCACCGGCCCGCGCGGCCCGGCTTCACCGTCGGCGTGCTGCTCCTCGGCGGACGGCGCCCGGTGCGGTGCGGCGGACGGCGCGACCAGCGGGCGGACGTTGCCGCCGGCCGGCACCGCCTGGAGCCGCATCGTGTTGTCGTGCGCCTCCGGGCGGTGCCGGCCGTCGTGCGGCTCGGCGCGGTCGTGCCGGGTGCCGGGCCCACCGTCCGGCTGCCGGGCGGGGCCGTGGCCGTTCGCGGCGGGCGGCCCGGCCGCCGGGGCGGGGGCCGGGCCGGGGGAGGCGTTGGCCACCGACCCGAAGCCGGTGTCCCGGCTGCGCCCGGCCGGGGCGGCGGGCGCCTCCGCGGTCGGGCGGCCGGTGCCCGAGGTGTCCAGACCGTAGTAGCGGTAGAGCTGCAACTCCTGGGCCGGTGAGAGGTGCTGGCCCACGCCGAAGTCCGGGGACTCCTTGACCAGCGACTTGTCGTACGGGACCCGCAGCTCCTCGCCGGAGAACTCGCTGGTGGTCAGCGGGACGAAGGCGTCCCGGCCGAAGATCCCGGTGCGCACCGCGGCCCACTCGGGCTCGCCGGTTGCGTCGTCGAGATAGACCTCGTCGACCGTGCCGATCTTGTCACCGTTCCGGTCGACCGCCTTGTGCCCGATCAGGTCTCGCGGATCGATATCGGTCTGCACGCTGTCCTCCAGTGCAACTGCTCCTGTGGTACTCGAAAGTGGGGTCACCTGGAGGAGCTGGCCAGACGCCATCTCACACAAAACGCCATGGACCGGACAGCGGCGAGCCGAGCGGGGCCGTCCGGGCCGGTGATCGGCCGTCCGGGGGAACGCGGCGCGTGGGACGCCGGTCACAGCACCCGCCATCGACGGGTGTCCCGCTGGTACCCTGGGCGGCGACCGCCGAGCCCGCGCGGGAGAGTCCCCGACCCTGCTGAGCTGGGGCAAGGGGCGCCGAAGGAGCAACTCCTCCCCGGAATCTCTCAGGCATCCGTACCGCACGGGACAGGTCACTCTGGAAAGCAGGGCAGGGCCGTCGGCACAGGAGCCGTCGGTGACCACCCTCACCGACGGTGCAAGCCGAAAAGATGCCCCAGGGCGTCGGGGCGGCGAAGCTCTCAGGTACCGATGACAGAGGGGGAGGCCTGACGGGTTCGTGCGTCCTCGGCTCCCCACGGCGGCCGACCGGCGTGCGTACCCCCGCCGGTCCGTGACCAGGAGGCCTCGACCCCCATGAACGCCCAGCCGAACCTCACCGAGCTCGAGCAGGCCAGCCCCTTCGAGACCCGCCACATCGGCCCCGACGCGGCCGCCCAGGCGAAGATGCTGGCCCAGGTGGGCTACGCCTCCCTGGACGAGCTGTCCGACGCGGCCGTGCCCGAGGCCATCCGCAGCCTGACCGCGCTGGGCCTGCCCGCCGGCCGCAGCGAGGCCCAGGTGCTCGCCGAGCTGCGCGAGCTGGCCGGACGCAACCAGGTCGCCACCTCCATGATCGGCCTCGGCTACTACGGCACCTTCACCCCGCCGGTGATCCTGCGCAACGTGCTGGAGAACCCGGCCTGGTACACCGCCTACACCCCGTACCAGCCGGAGATCTCGCAGGGCCGCCTCGAGGCGCTGCTGAACTTCCAGACCCTGGTCTCCGACCTGACCGGCCTCGCCACCTCCGGCTCCTCCCTGCTCGACGAGGGCACCGCGGCCGCCGAGGCGATGGCCCTGGCCCGCCGCGTCACCAAGGTCAAGGGCGGTGTCTTCCTGATCGACGCCGACACCCTGCCGCAGACCGTCGCCGTGATCGAGACCCGCGCCGTGCCGACCGGCGTCGAGGTCGTCGTCGCCGACCTGTCCGAGGGCATCCCGGCCGAGATCGCCGAGCGCGGCGTCTTCGGCGTGCTGCTCCAGTACCCGGGAGCCTCCGGTGTCGTCCGCGACCTCGCCCCGGTCATCGAGCAGGCGCACGGCCTCGGTGCGGTCGTCGCGGTCGCCGCCGACCTGCTCGCCCTCACCCTGCTCAAGTCCCCGGGCTCGCTCGGCGCCGACATCGCCTGCGGCACCTCGCAGCGCTTCGGCGTCCCGATGGGCTTCGGCGGCCCGCACGCCGGCTACCTCGCCGTCCGCGCCGAGTACGCCCGCAACCTGCCCGGCCGCCTGGTCGGCGTCTCCGTCGACTCCGACGGCAACCGCGCCTACCGCCTCGCCCTGCAGACCCGCGAGCAGCACATCCGCCGCGAGAAGGCCACCAGCAACATCTGCACCGCCCAGGTGCTGCTCGCCGTGATGGCCTCCATGTACGCCGTCTACCACGGCCCCGACGGCCTGGCCACGATCGCCCGCCGCACCCACCGCTACGCCGCGGCGCTCGCCGAGGGCCTGCGTGCCGGCGGCGTCGAGCTGGTGCACGGCGCGTTCTTCGACACCGTCACCGCCCGCGTCCCGCAGCGCGCCGACGAGGTCGTCGCCGCCGCGCTCGCCGCGAACATCAACATCTTCAAGGTCGACGCCGACACCGTCTCGATCTCCTGCGACGAGACCACCACCCGCGAGCACGTCGCCGCGCTCTGGGCCGCCTTCGGCGTCACCGGTGCCGAGCTGGCCGAGACCGCCGACGCGCTGCCGGCCGCCCTGCTGCGCGAGGACGAGTACCTCACCCACCCGGTCTTCCACAGCCACCGCTCCGAGACCGCCATGCTGCGCTACCTGCGCCGCCTGTCGGACCGCGACTACGCGCTGGACCGCGGCATGATCCCGCTGGGCTCCTGCACCATGAAGCTCAACGCGACCACCGAGATGGAGCCGGTGACCTGGCCCGAGTTCGGCCAGCTGCACCCCTTCGCCCCGGCCGACCAGGTGCAGGGCTTCCTCAGCCTGATCCACGGCCTGGAGCAGCAGCTCGTCGAGGTGACCGGCTACGACGCGGTCTCCATCCAGCCGAACGCCGGCTCCCAGGGCGAGCTGGCCGGCCTGCTGGCCGTCCGCGCCTACCACCACGCCAACGGCGACACCCAGCGCGACGTCTGTCTCATCCCGTCCTCCGCGCACGGCACCAACGCCGCCTCCGCGGTGATGGCCGGCATGCGCGTCGTCGTGGTCAAGACCCTCACCGACGGCGACGTCGACGTCGAGGACCTCAAGGCCAAGATCCAGCAGCACCGCGACCAGCTGTCCGTGCTGATGGTCACCTACCCGTCCACCCACGGCGTGTTCGAGACCGAGATCACCACCATCTGCGAGCTGGTGCACGAGGCCGGCGGCCAGGTCTACGTCGACGGCGCCAACCTCAACGCGCTGGTCGGCCTCGCCAAGCCGGGCAAGTTCGGTGCCGACGTCTCGCACCTGAACCTGCACAAGACCTTCTGCATCCCGCACGGCGGCGGCGGCCCTGGCGTCGGCCCGGTCGCGGTCCGCGAGCACCTCGCGCCGTACCTGCCGAACCACCCGCTGCAGGAGGAGGCCGGCCCGGCCACCGGCGTCGGCCCGATCTCGGCCGCCCCGTGGGGCTCGGCGGCGATCCTGCCGATCTCCTGGGCGTACGTCCGCCTGATGGGCGGCGAGGGCCTCAAGCGCGCCACCCAGGTGGCCGTGCTGAACGCCAACTACATCGCCAAGCGGCTCGCCCCGCACTACCCGGTGCTCTACACCGGCCCCGGCGGCCTGGTCGCGCACGAGTGCATCATCGACCTGCGACCGCTCACCAAGGAGACCGGCGTCACCGTCGACGACATCGCCAAGCGCCTGATCGACTACGGCTTCCACGCCCCGACCATGTCCTTCCCGGTGGCCGGCACGCTGATGATCGAGCCCACCGAGTCCGAGGACCTGTACGAGATCGACCGCTTCTGCGAGGCGATGATCGAGATCCGCGCGGAGATCGACAAGGTCGGCTCCGGCGAGTGGCCCGCCGAGGACAACCCGCTGCGCAACGCCCCGCACACCGCCGCCAACCTGGCCGGTGACTGGCAGCACGCGTACACCCGCGAGGAGGCCGTCTTCCCGGCCGGCGTGAACCCCGCGGACAAGTACTGGCCGCCGGTGAGCCGCATCGACGGTGCGTACGGCGACCGCAACCTGGTCTGCTCCTGCCCGCCGCTGGACGAGTACGGCAACTGAACCGGTAGCGCATGACGGCGAGGGCCCCGGAGGAAGCTTCCTCCGGGGCCCTCGCGGCGTTCGGGACGGCCTGGCGGCCGTCGGGCGGCTGTTGCTTGCCGGGTGGCTGTGCTGCCGGGTGGTGGCGCTTGTCCGTCAGGCTGCCACGGCGAGCGGCCGCCGCGGGGCGATCACCCGGCCGTCGGGCAGCAGTTCACCGGTGTCCTCGAAGAGGAGGACGCCGTTGCAGAGCAGGCTCCAGCCCTGCTCGGGGTGGCGGGCCACCGGGACGGCCGCTTCGCGGTCGGCCGACTCCGCCGAAGGGCACTCAGGACGGTGCTGGCACATAGCTCGTACCCTCGCTTCGCTCGCGATCCTCCCCGCCGCACGGCACCCCCGTGGCGCGCCGCCCTGCCGGCGGATCATCCTCTTCGCCGGCCCAGGTGTGAACCGGCGCTCCAGTGGGTAGGACAACCGCCCACTCGTGCTGGTTCCCAGTGTCGGCATCCCGCGGCCTTCCCGCAGCCGTTTCGTGACATGCGCCACAACTCCTTGCCGGAGATCACCCGTTCAGGCGGCCGAGCAGCGCGGGAACGACGAAACGGGCCACCGGTGACCTGACCCCAATGGGTCAGACCCGATGGCCCGTCCGGGCGAGTCGACGCGTCGGCCCGGCGGGGCCGCGGCGCGTCAGCCCTGGCCGAGCAGGACCGCGGTGCCGCCGAGCGGCGGGCGCTCCAGGGCCGCCAGCAGCTCGGCCGCGTGGTAGATCCGGTGCGCCGTCACGCCCAGCGGCGCGGGGGAGAGCGGGATCAGCAGGTCGTCCCCGCCGTCCGGCGCCGAACCGTTCAGCCACAGGGCGGTGGCGTAGTGGCCGGGCATCGACAGCAGCCGCGGCAGGCGGATGGTGCGCGAGCCCTGCGCCAGCTGCCAGGCCTGCCGCAGCGCCTGCACCGTGGAGTCGAGGTAGGGGCCGGCCGCGAAGTGCGAGAAGGCGTGCCCGCCCGCCGTCTCGGCGACCTCCGCCGCGGCGACCACACCGCCGGTGCCGTGCTTGATGAGGAACCGCCAGCCGGTGCGCCGCGCCGTGCCGAGCGCGGACCCCTCCAGCACGTAGACGGCCAGCGGATGCGCGGGCAGCAGCGGGCCGGGGGTATGGCGCAGCGCGGCTGCGGCCGGCTTGCTCAGCGCGCTCTCGTCGTCGAGGGCGGCCAGCACGGCGCGCAGGGCGCTGGGCGGTGGCTGAGGGGTCTGCAGAGTCATGGCGGGTCGCCTCTCTGTGCGAGATCGGCGTGCGAGTGCGGCATACCGGCGTGGCGGGACCTGGCCGTGTCCGGTTGGGCATGATCGCGGTGCGGGCACGGAACCACGCGAGCACGAGGTTGTCGTGCGACGGGAAACCGGCCGGGAGCGCAGTGCGAATTCTACTCGAACAGGTGCGCAGGGTGACCTTCTTATCACGTTCGGTGTGGTGCGGCAAGTCCGATCGGAACTGACGGCCCGTCAGATTCGGGCGTCGCCACCGCGTTCGGGACGCCGGGCTATCGATCTTCCGGATGGGCATGATGCATGCACGGTCGACCTAGGGGAGGAGGACGCTCATGGGCGAGAAGGTCGCTGCCACTCGCGCTGAACTGTCCGACCGGCAGCTGTACCGGCGCAAGCTCCAGTCCTGTCTGGACGTGCTCGAGCGGATGCTGCGCGAGGGACGCTTCGACCGCCCCAGAGCGATGATGGGCCTGGAGATCGAGCTCAACCTGGCCGACGAGCAGGGCATGCCGGTGATGCGCAACGCGCAGGTCCTGCAGTCCATCGCCTCGGCCGACTTCCAGACCGAGCTGGGCCGCTTCAACATCGAGGTCAACGTGGCCCCGCGGCGGCTCGGCGGGCACGTCCTGGAGGAGCTCCGCGAGGAGGTCGACACCTGCCTGCGGTACGCCGACCGGCAGGCCGCCGAGGCCGGCGCCCGGATCGTCATGGTCGGCATCCTGCCGACCCTCGACGTGGACCACACCGGCCTGGACGCCATGTCCCACAACAACCGCTACAGCCTGCTCAGCGACCAGATACTCGCCGCGCGCGGCGAGGACATCGCGCTCGACATCGACGGCGTCGAGCACCTCGCCGTCGAATCCGTCTCGATGGTCGCCGAGGCCGCCGCCACCTCGCTCCAACTGCACCTGCAGGTCACCCCGGAGAAGTTCGCACCCGTCTGGAACGCCGCCCAGGCGATCTCCGCCAGCCAGGTCGCGCTCGGCGCCAACTCGCCGTTCCTGTTCGGCCGCGAACTGTGGCGCGAGACCCGACCCGTGCTCTTCCAGCAGGCCTGTGACACCCGGTCGGCGGAGCTCAAGGCCCAGGGCGTGCGCCCCATCACCTGGTTCGGGGAGCGTTGGGTCGACTCCGCGCTGGACCTCTTCGCCGAGAACCTGCGCTACTTCCCGGCGCTGCTGCCGATCTGCGACGACGAGGACCCGGTCAAGGTGCTCGCCTCCGGCGGCATCCCCAAACTCGCCGAGATGCGGCTCCACAACGGCACCATCTACCGCTGGAACCGTCCCGTGTACGACGTCGCCGACGGCGTCGCCCACCTGCGGGTGGAGAACCGCTGCCTGCCCGCCGGGCCCACCGTCAGCGACGTCCTCGCCAACGCCGCCTACTACTACGGACTCGTCCGCGTCCTGGCCGAACAGTCCAGGCCGGTCTGGACGAGGCTGCCCTTCGAACGCGCCGACGAGAACTTCCACACCGCCGCCCGGCACGGCATCGACGCCGTCCTGCACTGGCCACGGCACGGCCGGGCCGGCCGCGGCGGCACCGCACCCGTCCCCGTCACCGAACTGGTCCTGAACGAACTGCTCCCGCTGGCCCACCAGGGCCTCGACGAATGGGGCGTCGAACCCGCCGACCGCGACCGCTACCTCGGCATCATCGAACAGCGTTGCCTGCGCCGCACCAACGGCGCCTCCTGGCAGGCCGCCACCGTGCACCGGCTGCGCGAGCACTTCGGCATGGACCGCACCGCCGCCATCGCCGCCATGACCAGGAGGTACGTCGAGTACATGCGCACCGGGGAGCCCGTGCACACCTGGCCGGTCGGCTGACCGGGCCGCCGCCCAGGCGCTCTCATCCCCGTGTGCGAGGATGATCGGCCCGGAGGCCGAACCGGCCTCCGGGCCCGCGCGCCGGCCGGCCGCGGGCGGCCGCCCCTGCGGGAGACCAGGTGACCAGCGTTACGACCGAGCCGGAGACCGGCACTCCGGCCCGCCGCCTGCTCGGCGTCGAGCTGCTCATCGTGCTCGGGCTCTCGCTCGGCGCCAGCGGCATCGGCGCCCTGATCAGCTTCGCCGACTCGCTGAGCCAGCCCGTCGCGCTCAGCCAGCAGGTCGCCACCCTCAACGGCTCCCGCGCGCCCGGCCGGCCGTGGATCGACCTCGCCTGGCAGCTCTACTACATCGCCCGCGGCCTGATGCCGGTCGTCCTCGTCGGGTACCTCCTCGTAGGGGAGTCCACCTCGCTGCGGGTGATCGGCTTCGACCTGCGGGACAAGGCCCGCGACCTCGGCCGCGGCACGCTGCTGGCCGCCGCGATCGGCGGCACCGGGCTCGGGCTCTACCTCGCCGCCCAGGCCGCCGGCTTCAACCTCACCGTCGCACCCTCCGGACTCCCCGCCGTCTGGTGGCGGATTCCCGTCCTGATCCTCTCCGCCTGGCAGAACGCCATCCTCGAGGAAGTGATCGTCGTCGGCTACCTGCTGCGGCGCCTCGGGCAGCTCGGGTGGTCCTGGCCGGCGATGGTGGTCACCAGTTCGGTGCTGCGGGGGTCGTACCACCTGTACCAGGGCGTCGGCGGCCTGATCGGCAACATGGCGATGGGTGTCGTCTTCTGCCTCCTCTACCGCCGCTGGGGCCGGGTCGGCCCGCTGGTCACCGCCCACGCCCTCATCGACACCGTCGCCTTCGTCGGCTACGCCCTCCTCGCCGGCCACGTCTCCTGGCTCCCCACCCCCTGACGGGACCCCTCTTCCCGGGCCGGGGCCGAGGGCCGGGGCCCGCCCCTCAGGGTCCGGTCGTCCGGTGCCGGAGGCGGGGGCGCGGGGGGCGGTGGAGGAGGCGGTCGACGTGGTGTCGCTGGAGGCCCTGGAGCGGGTCGACGGGGATGAGCAGGCGGTCGCGTCGCAGGAGGGAGTTCCGGACCAGCCGGGGCGGCATCACATCGTCGATCCAGGCGAACGGGCGGCCTGCCGCGTACCGGAGGAGCGGCGCCCACTTGTGGCCGGAGAACAGTTCCGCCAGCCGGATGCGCGGGTCGCCGGGTCGGCGGACGTAGCGGTTGACGGCGACGACCGGGAGTTCGGGGAGGCCGAGGAGCGGTGCGAGGAGTTCGTTGGCGGACTCCTGCCAGGTGGTGGCCCAGCACAGCTCGTAGGTGCCGGAGAGCTCCCGCAGCCAGGCGCCGTGTTCGGGGGAGAGCAGGACGTCGTAGCCGAGCAGGTGGTGCCGGTCGAAGGGGTCGTCGGGGTGCGGTTCGGCGGGGTTGAGGACGCCGTCGACGTCGATGAACAGCAGTGGTGCTGCGGGCAATGGGTGCTCCCCCCGGACGGCCTCGGACTGTCCTGGGGTACGGACGCGGTGGGCCGGCCGGCGGTTGCTCAGACGCCGACGCTCTCGCGGAGGGGTGCCGCCGCGGCGGCGGGCAGCGGGCGGGCGAGCCGGCGCACCTCGGGGACGACGAGCACGGCGGCGGCGAGCGCCAGGGTGCCGACGGCGCAGGCCCACAGGGCGCCGTCGAGACCGAGGGCTTCGGCGGCCGGGCCGGCCATGGCGGTGCCGAGCGGGGTGAGCGCGATCGAGCCCAGGTGGTCGTAGGCGCTGACCCGGGAGAACATCTCGGACGGGACCTCCTGCTGGAGGGCGACCATCCAGTTGACGCCGAACACGGTGACCCCGGCGCCGGAGACGAACATCGCCGCGACCAGCAGCGGCAGTCCGGCCCGGACGGCGAGGGCGAGGGCGGGCAGGGCGAACAGGAAGACGCCCCAGTTGCCGACGAGCAGGATGCGCCGGGGCTGCCAGCGGGTCATCAGCAGGCCGGCCGCGACCATGCCGATGCCGAACGCGGCCATCGCCAGGCCCCAGGCGCGGGCGCCGCCGAACCGCTGGGCGGCGACCACCGGACCGTAGACGGTCTCCACCGCGCCGACGCAGGCCACCACGAAGGAGAACTGCAGCACCACCGCCCACAGCCATCGCCGCGAGGCGAACTCCCGCCATCCGAGCCGCAGTTCGTGGACGAGGCCGCCGCTGTGGGCGACATCCCGGGGAGTGGCGTCGACCTTCAGGAAGATCCGCAGGCCGCCGGCCAGGGCGAAGCCGGCGGCGTCCAGCAGCAGCACCCAGCCCGGGCCGACGGCCGCCGTCAGTGCGCCGCCGAGCGCGGCACCGCCGATCTGCGCCCCGTTCATGGCCATCCGGTAGACCGAGAACGCCTTGCCGGCGTGTTCGGTGGCCACGCTCTCCATGATCATTCCCTCGGAGGCGGGGGCGTAGAACGCCTGCCCGGCTCCGCCGCCGGCGGACAGCAGCAGCAGTGCCCAGAGCGGGGTGGCGCCGCCGAGCACCAGCGCGGCCAGCACGGCCTGGGAGAGGGCGTTGAACAGGTTGGCCGCGACCATCACGTGGTGGCGCGGCAGCCGGTCCGCGAGCGCTCCGCCGACCAGCAGGAACAGCACCAGCGGCACCAGGCGCGCCGCGGTGACCCAGCCGACCTCGGTGGCGGTGCCGCCGGCCTCCAGGACGGCGAAGGCGGTGGCGATCGGAGCGCCCGCATTGCCCAGCCCGCTGACCACGGTCGCGGCGGTCTGGATGCGGAAGTTCCGCCCGGCCCAGGCGAAGGGGCGCGGCGCAGCGGGGGCGGGGGAGGCGGGGGAGGTCACCCGGAGACTATCGGTGTTCCGCCACGGGATGTCCATCCGATTTCCGGAGCACGGCGTCCGGTCCGTCCCGCCCGCGGGGTCCGGTGCCGGGCCGGTTCAGCCGAGGTGCCCCCACAGGAAGCTGAGGGTGCGCTGCCAGGCGATGTCGGCCTGCAGCGGGTCGTACGTGCCGAGCAGGTTCTCGTCGTTCATGAAGGCGTGGCCGGCCGGGTAGAAGTGGATCTCCGGCCGCCGGTCGGTGGCCTCGCCGATGAGCATCGCGGCCTCGTCCACCGCCTCCTGCGGGTTGGAGCGGTCCTCCTCGCCGTAGTGGCCGAGCACGTGTGCGGTCAGCCCGCGGTAGTCGAAACCGGGGATCTTCGGCAGCCCGTAGAACGGCACCACCGCGGCGACCCGGTCGCCCTCCTGCGCGGCGAGGACGAGGGCGAGGCCGCCGCCCATGCAGAACCCGACCACGCCGACCGAGTCCCCGACCACGTGCGCCTGCCCGAGCAGGAAGTCGACGGCGCCGCGCAGGTCCCGGGCTGCCCGGTCGGGCGGCATCGCGCGCAGCATCCGGGCGGCCTCCTCGCGGTCGTGCGTGGTGGCGCCGCCGTACAGGTCGGGGGCTAGGGCGACGAAGCCCTCGGCGGCGAAGCGGTCCACCACCGACACCATGTGGGAGGTCAGCCCCCACCACTCCTGGACGACCACCACGCCGGGGCCGGTGCCCTGCGGTGGCAGCGCCAGGTAGCCGTGCGCGGTCCGCCCGTTGCTGGGGAAGGTGACGTTCTGCGGGGAACTGCCCATGGCCTCTCCGTGGGGTGGGCCGCAAGCGCGCGGCGGGCGGCGGGCACGGGTCGGGCCCGCCGGACGGTACGGGAGCGGTGCTGCGGGAGGATGCGGGGACGATGCTATGCGCGGCGGGCCCGCGGCACCCGGCACCGGCACCGCGCCGATCGGGTGAGCGGGGCGCCGCTGCGCCGCTCAGCCCATCTCCTCCAGGGCCCGGCCCTTGGTCTCCTTGATGCAGAAGGCCACGAACGGGATGGAGAGCAGCGCGAAGCCCGCGTAGATGGCGTACGTCGCCGACAGGTTCCAGTCGGCCAGGTCCGGGAAGCTGACGGTGATCGCCCAGTTGGCGATCCACTGCGCGGACGCGGCGACGGACAGCGCCAGCGCCCGGATCGCATTGGGGAACATCTCGCCGAGCAGCACCCACACCACCACGCCCCAGGAGAAGGCGAAGCAGAACACGAAGACGTGCGCGGCGACCAGCGCCACCGTCGCGTAGGTCTGGTCGAGGGTGGCGCTGTCGCCGGTGCCCTGCCGGTAGGAGAACGCCCAGGCGGCGGTGCCCAGCGAGGCGGCCATGCCGACCGAGCCCGCCAGCGCCAGCGGCTTGCGGCCGATCCGGTCGACCAGGGTCATCGCGAGCACCGTGCCGATCACGTTGATGATCGAGGTGGAGAGGCTGATCAGCAAGGAGTCGGACTCGTTGATGCCGACCGACTGCCAGAGGAACGACGAGTAGTAGAAGATCACGTTGATGCCGACGAACTGCTGGAACACCGAGGCGCCGATGCCGATCCACACGATCGGCAGCAGCCCCAGCCGCCCGCCCATGAGGTCCTTGGCGCGCGGCTTGTGCGTGGTGTTCAGGACGGCGCGGATCTCGGCGATCCGCGCGTCCAGGTCGACGTCCGGCCCCTCGACCTCGGCGAGCACCTCGCGCGCCTGCTCCTCGCGCCGGTCGGCGATCAGGTAGCGCGGCGATTCGGGGATGGCCAGTGCCATGAGCCCGTAGACCAGGGCGGGGATCGCCTCCACGCCGAGCATCCACTGCCAGGCCTGGATGCCGCCGAGGTGGTTGGTGGACTCGCCGCCGGCCGCCTCGTTGAGCGCGTAGTTGGCGAGCTGGGAGACGGTGATGCCCAGCACGATCGCCAACTGCTGGAAGGAGGCCAGCCGTCCGCGGTACGCGGTGGGCGCCACCTCGGCGATGTACGTCGGCGCGATCACCGAGGCGATGCCGATCGCGATGCCGCCGACGACCCGCCAGAAGCCGAGCAGGGCGATGCTCGGCGGGAACATCGAGCCGATGCCGCTGATCGCGAAGAGCACCGCGGCCAGCAGCATCGTCCGCACCCGGCCCAGGTGGTCGGCGAGGCGGCCGGCGACGACCGCGCCGAAGGCCGAGCCGAGCAGGGCGATCGCCACCACGAACGCCGTCGTGCCGTTGCCCACCTCGAAGTGCCGCTGAATCCCCGTCACGGCGCCGTTGATGACGGCGCTGTCGTAACCGAAGAGGAAGCCTCCCATCGCGGCCGCGGCCGAGATGAACACGACGTGGCCGAGGTGGTCATCGGCGTGCGGCGGGGAGGTGGACACGGCGAGCGGCTCCTCGACGGTCGGCGGCCCGCCTGCTCGGCCGGGTGGACAGGGTACGTCCCACAGTCCATCAGCTGCCCGACCGGCCCGCGCGCCGGGCGACCCGTCAGGGGGGCGCCCGAGTGCCTATCCGGGCGACTTCCGCGGTGCCGTCCGCAGGGCGTTGCGGCGCAGGACCTGGGTGCGGGCCCCGGCGTCGAGGCCGGTGGCGCGTTCGGCCAGGCGGTCGGCGAGTGCGGCCTGTTGCTCGACCGGCTTCTTGTCGTCGTACTTGAACTTGGCCCGCACCTCGCGGATCGTCAGCCGCAGCCCGCGCAGGCCGCCCAGCAGCGGGCCGAAGGGCGCCGCCCCGGGTGTGACGCCGAGCGGGGCCTCCGGCTGGAGGCGGGCCAGTTGACGGGTGAGGATCTCGGCCTTGCCGGCCGCGTCCTCGACGATCTCGGCGGTGCAGTCGAAGTGGACGGAGGCGTAGAGGCTGGTCGGCGTGTGGGGCTCGTCCCGCCAGTACCCGGGGGCGTAGGCGTAGTCGTCGGTCACCGCGAGGGTGGCGTGCGGGTCGGCGCGCAGGGCGGCCCAGACCGGGTTGGGCGCGGCGAGGTGGAGCAGGATCTCGCCGGCGTCCGCGTCCAGCAGGAAGTGCGTGGGGACGAGCACCGGGCCCTGCCCGGCCGGGCCGTTGGCGGCGAGCAGGCCGAAGTCGCGGCCCTCGGCCAGCCAGGCCCGCCACTCGGCCTCGCCGCCCCTGTCCCACGGCCTGATCAGCACGGCTTCCCCCCGGCGGTGAACTCGGCGAGGTACCCGGGGAGGGGCAGGTCGTCGCCCGGGTGCGGCTCGGGGGTGCCGTAGGCGGTCTGCACCGGCACGACGCCGGACCAGTGCGGCAGGCCCAGGTCCTCCTCGTCGTCGTGCACCCCGCCGGTGCGGGTCTTGAGCGACACCTCGTGCAGGTCGAGGCGGATCACGGCGGTCGCCGCGAGCTCCTTGGCGTTCGCCGGGCGGGCGTCCGCGGAGCGGCCGGGCACGGCGTGGTCGACCAGCGCGTCCAGCGCCACCGCGAGCTCCTCGGGGTCGGTGACCTGGTGGGCGGTGCCGTGGGCCACCACCGAGCGGTAGTTGACGGAGTGGTTGAACGCGGACTTGGCCAGCACCAGGCCGTCGACCAGCGTCACCGTGACGCACACCGGCAGGCCCGGGTCGGCCCCGGCGGCGCGCAGCGGGCGGCTGCCGGTGGAGCCGTGCAGGTAGAGCCGGTCGCCGACCCGGGCGTAGATGGTCGGCAGCACGACGGGGGCGCCGTCGGCGACGAAGCCGAGGTGGCAGACCCAGGCGCCGTCCAGTACGGCGTGCACGGCCGTGCGGTCCCAGCTGGCGCGGTCCTTCGAACGGGTGGGAGTGGTGCGGGGCGTGCGGGCGTAGGCCGTGTCCGACATGACAGCCTCTCTGTACTAGTGCATACTGTGCTTTGTGCTAGGAGAGTATCCGATCAAGGGTCGGCGGGCCAGCGAGATCGCGGCCGACATCGAACGCGCGGTCGGCAGCGGCCACCTGCCGCCCGGTTCCGCGCTGCCCCCGCTGCGCGAGCTGGCCGGCGGCCTGGGCGTCAACCCCAACACCGTCGCCGCCGCCTACCGCCTGCTGCGCGACCGCGGCGTGATCGAGACGGCCGGCCGCAAGGGCAGCCGGGTGCGCCCCCGCCCGGTCACCACCCCGCGGGACGAGGTCCGCATCCCCGTCCCGCCCGGCGCGCGCGACCTCTCCGACGGCAATCCCGACCCGGCGCTGCTGCCCGCGCTCGGCCCCGCGCTCGCGGCCGCCGCCGGCGGCGAGCCGGTGCTGTACGGGCACCCGACCGCCGATCCCGGGCTGCTCGCCCTCGCCCGCGCCTCCTTCGAGGCGGACGGCGCCCCGCCCGGCGCCCTCGCCGTCTGCTCCGGATCGCTCGACACCATCGAGCGGGCGCTGACCGTCCGGCTGCGCCCGGGCGACCCGGTCGCGGTGGAGGATCCGGGCTGGGGCAGCCTGCTCGACCTGCTCGCCGCACTCGGCCTCAGACCGGTGCCGGTCCGGATGGACGACGAGGGGCCGCTGCCGGTCGAGGTGGCCAATGCGCTGGCCCTGGGCGCCCGCTGCCTGATCGTCACCAGCCGCGCGCAGAATCCGACCGGCGCCGCGCTCGGTGCGGCCCGTGCGGCCGCCCTGCGCGAGGTGATCGCCGCGCACCCGGACATCCTGCTCGTGGAGGACGACCACGGCCACGGCATGGTCGACCTGCCGTTCCAGTCCCTCGCGGCCGGTCCGGACGGCGTGCCGCTGACGGACCACCGGCTGCTGGTGCGCTCGGCGGCGAAGGCGTACGGGCCCGACCTGCGGCTGTCGGTGGCGGTCGGCGACGAGGACACGGTGGGGCGCGTCCTGGGGCGGCAGCGGCTGGCCGCGGGCTGGGTGAGCCATCTGCTGCAGCGCACCGTCGCCGAGCTGTGGCGCACCGACGCGGCACCGGTCGCCGAGGTGGCGGCGGCCTACCGCGGGCGCCGCGATGCCCTGCTGTCCGCGCTGGCCGCCCGCGGCATCGCGGCCCGGGGGCGGAGCGGCCTGAACGTGTGGGTGCCGGTGCCGGACGAGACGGCGGCGGTGGCCGGCCTGGTGCAGCGCGGCTGGGTGCCCGCCCCCGGTGCGCGGTTCCGGCTGCACTCGGCGCCGGGGCTGCGGCTCACGGTGGCCACCCTGGAGGCGGCGGAGGCCGTTCGGCTGGCGGAGGACGTGGCGGAGGTGCTGGCGGCCGGCCGCGGGGGCTCGCGACCGGTCTGACGTGCGGCGTTCCCGAGGGGGCGGTGCGCGGTGCCTGCGGATGCCCGGGGCGGGCGGCGGTGACGGAGGGACAAACCCCGTCACCGTCCGAATTGTGCGGTGCAGATACCTGGCGGTAACCAACGCGTCCATGCCATCTTCATCGCGCCACCGGCCGGCGGTCCACCCTCACCAGCCTCGCGCCCCCACAGCGCGAGGCCGTCCGCAGGAGTTCCGCCGTGCCCGAGATCAGCCCTGCCCGAAGAAGCGCAGCTGCACGAAGAGCCGCCGCCCTGCTCGCCTCCGCCGCCCTGGCCCTGCCGCTGCTGGCCGGCACCGCCGCACCGGCCGCCGCCGCCACCGGCCCCACCGCCGTCGTCTCCATGGGGGACAGCTACATCTCCGGCGAAGCCGGCCGCTGGAAGGGCAACAGCGACACCGCGAGCGGCAGCCGCGACGGCACCGACCGCGCCTGGACGGGCAGCGGCTACGACCCGGCCCGCGTCTACGGCTCCACCTACGCCAACGGCTGCGACCGCTCCGACTCCGCCGAGGTCCGCTCCGCCACCGGCATCACACAGACCCAGATCAACCTCGCCTGCTCCGGCGCGACCACCGCCAACGTCTTCCGCGCCGCCAGCGGCGGCCAGTCCTTCAAGGGCGAGGCCCCGCAGGCCGACCAGCTCGCCGCCGTCGCCGCGCAGAACACCGTCAAGCTGATCACCCTCTCCGTCGGCGGCAACGACCTCGGCTTCGCCGACGTGATCTCCACCTGCGTCCAGGACTACGAGATCTGGTGGTCCTACTGCCACGACGACCAGCAGGCCGCGGTGAACGCCAGGATGGACGCCGCGATGGCCGGGGTCGGCAAGGCGGTCGACGAGGTCCGCGCGGTGATGTCCGCCGCCGGGTACAGCGCCTCCTCGTACCGGATCGTGCTGCAGTCCTACCCCTCGCCGATCCCGCGCAGCAGCGAGAACCGCTACCCCGAGAGCGGCTGGAGCCGCACCAACACCGGCGGCTGCCCGTTCTGGGACCTCGACGCGAACTGGGCGCGCGACACGCTCGTCCCGCAGATCTCCGACCGGCTGGCCGCCGTGGCCGCCGCGAAGGGCGTGCAGTTCCTCGACCTGCGGGACCTCCTGCAGGGCCGCGAGGTGTGCTCGACCGCGACGAGGCTGGCCACGCCGACCGTCGCGCCCTCGGCCACCACCAGCGAGTGGGCCCGCTTCCTCGACATGGGCACCACCACCCAGGGCACCCTGCAGGAGTCCTTCCACCCCAACCACTACGCGCAGCTCGCCCTCGGCCGCTGCCTGACCCTGCTGGACGCGAAGACCACCGGCAACTGGTCCTGCCGCAACACCCCCGGCCAGGACGCCGCCGGGATGTACCTGACGGCCCGGTAGGGCACCCGCGAGGGGCACGGGGACCCGCAGCTCCCCGTGCCCCGGCCGGCCGCCCGGCTCCCGGTTCAGTGCACGGCGCCGCGCATCAGCTTGCCCTCCGTGGACAGCAGCCCGGAGCGGTAGTCGAAGCGCGGCGTCGCCGCGAACATCAGGTAGAGGTACTTCGGGTTCTCGGCGAACCAGTAGCCGGGCGTCAGGTCGCCGCGGCGCAGCGGCGCGGAGGTGACGTCCTCGGCGACCGTGTAGCCGCCGGGCACCCGCAGGTGGTCCCGCAGGCCGGTGAAGTAGGAGTACGCGGTCTCCTTGAACCGCTGCTCCCCGGTCAGCATCCACAGGTCGAAGGAGGAGTTGACGTACTCGGGGCGCAGGTCGTTGCGGCCCGAGCGGACGGTGGCGTTCCCGTAGTCGATCGCCTCCGGCACCACCGTGTTGTTGTCCAGGATCATCGTCCAGGTGTCGTAGTAGTCGACGGCGGCGTCCATGTCCCCGCCCTTGCCGAGCAGGCCGGGGTAGAAGGAGCCGAGCTCGGAGGCGCCGCGGTCGGTCGTCCGCCCGGTGCCGTAGTCGACCTGCTTGTACCAGGCGTAGCCGCCCTGCTGCTCGAGCTGGTACCGGAGCACCGCGTCGGTCAGCAGCCGGTACCAGTCGCCGAGTTCGCGGTCGCCGAAGAGTTCTGCGCCGGCCCACAGGTACTCGTAGTAGGAGTCGACGGGCGGGTTGGGGGCGCAGGAGGTGGTGTCCGTCCAGCGACCGGTCTCGATGTTGAGGGTGGTGCCGAGCAGGCCGATCGCGGAGCGCCGGTCGAAGACGGCGCGCATGGCGCGCCTGGCGGCGTTCCAGTACTTCCGGTCGCCCGTCAGCTGCGAGAGCATGCCGAACTCGAGGATGTTGGAGCCGATCTCGGCGAGCGGGCCGGCATTGCCGGAGACCGCCCCGGTCCGCAGGTTGACGTACCGGTAGGGCATGCCGGTGGGGGAGCGGGTGAAGGCGGGCAGCAACCGGTCGGCGAGCTCCCGGCAGCGGTCGAGCAGCGGCTGCCGCCCGGTGCAGAGGTAGCCGGCGACCAGGCCGCCGACCAGGCGGATGATCGTCTCGAAGACCTGGACGTCGGCGTCCTGCGCGGGGTCGAGCTCGGCCTCGATCCAGTCCGCGGCGAGCGCGACCTCGTCGTCCAGCTCCATCAGCCACAGGGTGTCCAGCGCCTCCACGATGGACAGTCCGAAGGTGCGGCCCTCGGCGAAGAAGTCGTTGTGCCCGCCGGAGACGGGCCGGACCTCGTCGTGGCCCCAGGCGGCCCGCTTGTACCCCTCCCAGCTGTGCACGAACTCGTCGCGGATCTCCCGGGCGACCGCCGCGTCGGCCGGCATCGCGGCGAGGACGGCGGCTGCGGGTGCGGCCGCGGCGGACGAGGGTCGGGCGAGCGCGGCCCCGGCGGTGGCCACGGCGGCGGCGGACAGCACGGTACGGCGGCGGGGCAGGGAGAGTGATCGCATGCTGCCGGACGCTAGCGACGGTGACCGTCCGTGGTCCGACAATCACGAGAAGACGCGTGTCGGCGCTACCGCCCAGGTCAGGGCGGTGGCGCCGACTGCGGGTCGCCCGCCGGATTCACCCGACAGGCGTCCCTGACTCTCCGTCAGGTGGCGGAGCCCCTGGCCAGCAGCGACTGGGCGTGCTCGCGGACCTGCTCCTTCGTCAGATAGGCGTCGGTGTACTCGAAGTCCTGCAGCCGGGCGGGCTGCCGGGCGAGGAAGCCGGTGCGCACGAAGTCGTCGCCGGCGGTCGCGTTCAGCAGCCAGTTCGCGCCGACGCGGAACTTGCCCGCGTTCGTCCGCATCGCCATCAGGTGGTAGCCGCGGGCGACCAACTGGGCCGGGAAGCCGTGCAGTTCGATGCCGGCGGGCTTGGAGACGGCGTCCTTGCCGCCGAGGTCGACGACCAGGCCGAGGTCCTTGTGGTAGTAGGGCTCCAGCGGCTGGTTGTGCAGTGCGGCGACCACGTTGTCGGCGACCACCTTGCCCTGCCGGGCCGAGTGCTGGGCGGTCGGCGGGCAGACCGCGCCGTCGCCCTTGGCGAGGTCCGGCACGGCGGCGGCGTCGCCCAGCGCGAACACCCCGTCGAACTGCGGCACCCGCATCTCCGCGGTCACCGCGACGCGGCCGCGGACGGTCTCCGCGTCCAGCGTCGCGATCAGCGGGCTGGCGACCACGCCGGCCGTCCAGATCAGCGTGCGGCTCGGCAGCACCCGGCCGTCGGTGAACTTGACGCTCTCCGCGCCGACCTCGGCCACCGACACCCCGAGCGACACCTCCACCCCGCGCCCGCGCATGATCTCCAGCGCCGTGGTGCCGAGCTTGTCGCCGAGCTCGGGCATCAGCTTCGGCGCGATGTCGATCAGGTGCCACTTGATCAGCCGCGGGTCCAGCCGGGGGTAGCGGCGGATCGCCGCCGTGGTGAGCCGCTGCAGGCAGGCCGCCGTCTCGGTGCCCGCGTAGCCGCCGCCGACCACCACGAACTGCAGCCGCGACTCCCGCTCGCGCTGGTCCAGCGTGGTCGACGCGAGGTCCAGCTGGGCGATCACGTGGTCTCGGATGTACGTGGCCTCGGCGAGCGTCTTCATGCCGCGCGCGTAGTCCCGCAGCCCCGGGATGTCGAAGGTGCGGGTCACGCTGCCGGGGGCGAGCACCAGGTAGTCGTACCGCTCGGCGACCACCTCGTCGGTGATCTTGCGGACCACGATCACCTTGGACCGCGGATCCACGCCGATCGCACCGCCCGGCACGATGTGGGTGCGCCGCAGCGTACGGCGCAGCGACACGGCGACCGACTGCGGGGTGAGCACCCCGGCGGCCACGTGCGGCAGCAGCGGCAGGTAGAGCTGGTAGCTGAACGGAGTGACCAGGGAGATCTCGGCCTCGGAGGGCGCGAGCTTGCGCTCCAGGCGGCGTGCGCACTCGAGGCCGGCGAAGCCGCCGCCCACGATGAGGATTCTGGGTCGCTCCATCGTCCATCCCTTACGTGCTCGTCCGTGCCGTGCCGGGACATCGTTTTCCCCCAAACTCGCACGGACGAACAGGCACTGCCACCGCAGCAGGGCGCGGGAGGGAGCGCCGCGCCGATAGGCTGGCCGGATGCTCCCCGAGGTGACGGCGGTCCGGTACGTGACGCCCCTGCGCGAAGGCGGCTCGATGCCCGGCCTGGTCGAGGCCGACGACCGCCGCCTGTACGTCCTGAAGTGGTGCGGCGCGGCCCAGGGCCGCAAGGCGCTGATCGCCGAGGTGCTGGCCGGCGAGCTCGGCCGCGGCCTCGGGCTGCCCGTCCCGGAGCTGGTGCTGCTGGACCTCGACCCGGTGCTCGCCCGCAGCGAGCCCGACCACCGGATCCAGGAGCAGATGCGGGCCAGCGGCGGCGCCAACCTCGGCATGGCCTTCGTCAGCGGCGCGCTCAACTTCGACCCGCTCTGCTTCGACGTGGACCCGCAGCTCGCCGGGCGGGTGCTCTGGTTCGACGCCCTGATCGGCAACGTCGACCGGTCCTGGCGCAACCCCAACATGCTGATGGCGCCCGGCGGGCTGCGCCTGATCGACCACGGCGCCAGCCTGATCTTCCATCACCACTGGGCCGGCGCCGCCGGGTGGACCGGCCGCCGCTACGACGCGGGCGACCACGCGCTGCGGCATGCCGCGCCCGACCTCAAGGCCGCGGACGACGAGCTCGCCCCGCTGGTCCCGGCCGCGCTGGAGGCCGCGATCGCCGCGATCCCCGAGGTGTGGCTGGCGGACGAGCCGGGCTTCGACTCGCCGGGCGAGGTCCGCGAGGCGTACCGCACCCGGCTGACGGCCCGCCTCGCGGGCCCCCGCGACTGGCTCCCGGAGGTGGCCGGCTGATGGCCGAGCGGACGAACGACGAGTACCACGACTACGAGTACGCGGTGGTCCGGGCGGTGCCCCGGGTGGAGCGCGGCGAGTTCATCAACGTCGGGGTGCTGCTCTACTGCCGGCAGTCCGGCTACCTCGGCGCCCGGACCCACCTCGACCAGGGGCGGCTGCTCTCCCTCGACCCGGTCGCGGACGTCGCCGGGGTGCGGCGGGCGCTGCACGGGGTGGAGGCGGTGTGCGCGGGCGGCGGGGCCGCCGGGCCCGCGGCGGGGGACAGCCCGGGGCAGCGGTTCCGCTGGCTGACCGCGCCGCGCAGCGCCGTCCTCCAGCCGGGGCCGGTGCACACCGGCCTCACGGCCGACCCGGAGGCCGAGCTGCGGCACCTCTTCGACCAGCTGGTGCTGTAGGCGACCGGGTCGCCCGGACACGTTCGGCAACAAGCCGTGCGTGACAGTTGCGGTGCTCAAATCTTGAGCGGGTGAAGCATGCGGGCGTACGCTGGCCGCATGGGCACGACAGCGACCACCACCGCGCCGTCCACCGCCGACCTGATGGAGTCGGTGGCGGCCGTCGGCGCCGCGTACTTCCAGGACTTCGCGGCCGCCGCGGGCCGGCACGGGCTCAGCTCGAGCCAGGCCAAGGCGCTCAAGGCCGTCCAGGAGCCGGTGCCGATGCGGGCGCTGGCCGGGCGGCTCGGCTGCGACGCGTCCAACGTCACCGGCATCGTCGACCGCCTGGAGGCCCTGGGCCTCGCCCACCGCGAGGCCGCGGCCGGCGACCGGCGGGTCAAGATCGTGGGCATCACCGACCGCGGCCGCGAGGTGCTCGACCTCGTCCGCGCCGACATGGTCCGCACCCGCGACGCCTTCGCCAGCCTGGCCCCCGAGCAGCGCACCGCCCTGCAGCAGCTCTGCGACCACGTGCTCCCGCTGCTCGCCGAACGCCAGGCGTAGCCACCCGCGGGGTGCGCGGACCTCGACTGTTAGGCTTGCGAAGCGTGAGCGCGAAGCCCCAGATCCCCAATGTCCTGGCCAACCGGTACGCCTCGGCGACGCTGGCCCAGCTCTGGTCCCCCGAGCACAAGGTGGTCCTCGAGCGCCACCTGTGGCTCGCCGTCCTCAAGGCCCAGCAGGACCTCGGCATCGAGGTCCCGGCCGACGCCGTCGCCGACTACGAGCGCGTGATCGACCAGGTCGACCTGGAGTCGATCGCCGCCCGCGAGCGGGTCACCCGGCACGACGTGAAGGCCCGCATCGAGGAGTTCAGCGACCTCGCCGGGCACGAGCAGATCCACAAGGGCATGACCTCCCGGGATCTCACCGAGAACGTCGAGCAGCTGCAGATCCGCCAGTCGCTGGAGCACGTCCGCGACCGCACGGTGGCCGTCCTCGTCCGCCTCGGCCGGCTCTCCGCCCAGTACGGCGAGCTCGTCATGGCCGGCCGCTCGCACAACGTCGCCGCCCAGGCGACCACCCTCGGCAAGCGCTTCGCGACCGTCGCCGACGAACTGCTGGTCGCCTTCGAGCGCGTCGAGGAGCTCCTCTCGCGCTACCCGCTGCGCGGCATCAAGGGCCCCGTCGGCACCGCCCAGGACATGCTCGACCTGCTCGGCGGCGATGCCGACAAGCTCGCCGAGCTGGAGCGCCGGGTCGCCGCCCACCTCGGCTTCGACAACGTGCTCACCAGCGTCGGCCAGGTCTACCCGCGCTCGCTGGACTTCGAGGTCGTCTCCGCGCTCGTCCAGCTGGCCGCCGGCCCCTCCAGCCTGGCCAAGACCATCCGCCTGATGGCCGGCCACGAGCTGGTCACCGAGGGCTTCAAGGCCGGTCAGGTCGGCTCCTCGGCGATGCCGCACAAGATGAACACCCGCTCCTGCGAGCGCGTCAACGGCCTCGCCGTCATCCTGCGCGGCTACGCCTCGATGACCGCCGAGCTCGGCGGCGACCAGTGGAACGAGGGCGACGTCTCCTGCTCCGTCGTCCGCCGGGTCGCCCTGCCGGACGCCTTCTTCGCCTTCGACGGCCTGCTGGAGACCTTCCTCACCGTCCTCGACGAGTTCGGCGCCTTCCCGGCCGTGATCGAGGCCGAGCTCGACCGCTACCTGCCGTTCCTCGCCACCACCAAGGTCCTGATGGGCGCGGTGCGGGCGGGCGTCGGCCGGGAGACCGCGCACGAGGTCATCAAGGAGCACGCCGTCGCCTCCGCCCTGGCCATGCGCGAGGGTGCCCGCGAGAACGCGCTGCTCGGCCGCCTCGCCGACGACGAGCGCATCCCGCTGGACCGCGCCGCCCTGGACGCGCTGCTCGCCGACCGGCTCTCCTTCACCGGCGCGGCCGGCGCCCAGGTCGCCGAGATCGTCCGCCGGATCGAGGCGGTGGCCGACCGCCACCCGGAGGCCGCCAAGTACGCCCCGGGCGACATCCTCTAGGGCTTCTGTCAGGGCTTCTGTTCAGGGGCGCGGGGAACTTCGCGGTTCCCCGCGCCCCTCGTGCGATCCCTCATGTGCTGTCGGACTTCGGTGCGGTTCGCGGGTGGCCCGGGTCCATGGGCGGGGTGGTGGTGTCGCAGCGCCAGGTGCAGTTCGGCTCGGCGACCTCCCGTTCCGGCTCCAGGGCGTCGCTGCGGACGGTGGCCAGCGCCAGCAGGCCGCCCGCGGCGAGCAGGCCCGCGCAGATCAGCATCGCCGTCGCGAAGGCGTCGTCGACCTCCGCGGGGACGCGGTAGGCGTCGCCGCTCAGCCCGGCGAGTGCGGGCAGGGCGGCCACCGCGAGCAGCCCGGCCGCGCGGGCCGCCGCGTTGTTCACCCCGCTGGCGATCCCGGCCCGCCGGACGTCCACCGCGGCCAGCACGGTCGCGGTCAGCGGCGCCACCAGCAGCGTCATCCCGCAGCCCAGCACCGTCACCGCGGGCAGCACGTCCGTCCAGTACGAGGCGTCCGGGCCGATCCGCAGCATCAGCAGCACACCGGCCGCGCAGATCATCGGGCCGAGGAACAGCGGCAGCCGCGGCCCGATCGCCCGGCCGAGGCGCCCGGCCCGGCTGGAGAACGCCAGCATCAGCACGGTGATCGGCACCAGCGCCACACCGGCGGCCAGCGGGCTGAAGCCCGACACCACCTGCAGCTGCACGGTCAGCAGCAGGAAGATCCCGCTGAAGGCGCCGTACACGCACAGCGTCACCAGGTTGACCGAGGTGAACAGCCGGGAGGAGAACAGCCCCAGCGGCAGCATCGGCTCCGGCGTCCGCCGCTCCACCAGCACGAACGCCACCCCGAACAGCACGCCCAGCAGCCCGGCGACCGGCGCGAAGGTGCTGCCGGTCTCGGTCAGCGCGTACGTCACGCCGCCGAGCGCCAGGGCGGCGAGCACCGCGCCCAGCACGTCGAACCGCCCGGAGCGGTCCGGGTCCAGGGTCTCCGGCACGTGCCGGGCCGACACCGCGATCACCACGACGGCGACGGGCACGTTCAGCAGGAAGATCCACCGCCAGCCCGGCCCGTCGACCAGCCAGCCGCCGAGGAACGGGCCGACCGCCGCCGCGACGCCGCCCAGCCCGGACCAGGCACCCACCGCGGCACCCCGGTCGTCCGGGTGGAACACCGCCTGCAGCATGGCGAGCGACCCCGGCGTCAGCAGCGCCCCGCCGATGCCCTGCAGGGCGCGGGCCGCGATCAGCACCTCGATCGTCGGCGCGGCCGCGCACGCCGCCGACGCCGCCGCGAACCAGGCGACGCCGATCAGGAACACCCGCCGCCGCCCGTACCGGTCGCCCAGCGAGCCGCCGAGCAGGATCAGCGCGGCCAGCGTCAGCAGATAGGAGTTGACCGTCCACTGGAGGGCCTCGAGCGAGGCGTCCAGATCCTCGCCGATCCGCGGCAGGGCCACATTGACCACGGTGCCGTCCAGCATCGCCATGCCGGAGCCGAGCACCGTCGCCAGCAGCACCCAGCGCGCCCGTGCCGAGCCCATCCGGATCGCCAGTGCCGCCTCGTTGCCGCTCATCCTCCGATCGTCCCCCGCACCGGGCCCCGGGCGCACCCCGCCGGCCGGATGCCCGTACCGGACGAGCGCCGTCCTCCGGTGCACGCACCCCGACCCCGCACGCCGATCCGACGCGATGTGTCGGATCCGCCCTAGTCTGGGCGCATGTCAGCCCCCGGCCCCGACTGGGCCCGCATCGCACCGGGCTGGGACCCGGAAACCCGGACCGACCGCGACGACGAGGCCGCCGAGGCGGAGCTCGCCGCGATCGGCCGCACCGCGGGCCGGGTCGCCGGCGGCGGCATCCGGGCCGCCGTCCTCGGCGTCAACGACGGGCTGGTCACCAACCTCTGCTTCATCCTCGGCATCGCCGGCGCCGCCGTGGACGCCGCGACGGTCCGGCTGTCCGGACTGGCCAGCCTGGTCGCCGGGGCGCTCTCGATGGCCGCCGGTGAATGGGTGTCGGTGCGCGGCCAGCGCGAGGTCGCGCAGGGCATGGAGAACACCCTCCGGGAGGCCTGGCGGCACTCCCCTCCGGTCGTGATGGCCCACCTGGCGCGCAGCCTGCGCGAGCGCGGCCTCGACGCGGAGACCGCCGTCCGGGCCACCCGCGGCGTCGTGTCGGCCGGCCGGACGGCCCGGCCGACCAGCCTGCGCATCCTGTTCGGCGTCAGCGTCCAGGACGCCGGCTCGCCGGCCGTCGCCGCGGTCAGCTCGCTGCTGCTCTTCGCCGTCGGCGCCCTCGTGCCGCTGGTGCCGTGGTTCGTCACCGAGGGCGGCGCTGCGGTGACCGCCTCCGCGGTGGTGACCGCCCTCGCCTCCCTGGCCGTCGGTGCCGCCCTCGGGCTCGGCTCCGGCCGCAGCGCCGTGCTCACCGCGCTGCGGCAGCTCCTGATCGTCGCCGCGGCATCCGCCGTCACCTACGGCCTCGGCACCCTGGCCGGCGACGCCGTGGGGTGAGGAGCTGTCTTCGAGGGCGCTCGGGTGGTCGCTCCGGGGGTGCGCAGTCCGAGCCCTGATGCTCCCGCGCTACTCCAGCAGGCCGGCGCGGCGCCAGCGCGGGGCCGTCCGGTGGTCGACGATGCCGAGGTCGGCGAAGAACACCATGGCCTTGCGGGCCCAGTCCGTGCGGGCCTGCTGCCAGTGCGGGTTGGCGGCGGCGGCCCGCCTGGCCTCGGCGACGTCCAGCCCGGCGAGGGCGTAGACCCGCGGGTGGACGAGCTCCGCCACCGCGAGCCGGGCCATCACCAGCAGGCCGCGCCGGAACACCGCCCGCCGCGGCGCACCCATCCCCGCCCAGAGCCGCTCCAGCTCCGGCTTGGCGTAGCCGATGTGCCGGGCCTCCTCGATCACGTGGATGCGCGCCACCTCGCGGGCCAGCGGCTGCAGCGACTCGTCGCGGACCATCTCGCGCTGCATCGCGTCGGTGAACTCCTCCACGAAGACCGCCCCGGCGAAGGTCATCGCGGTGTCGTTCAGCAGGAAGTGGAACTTGCCGCGCCGGTGCGCCTTCGCGGTCGGCCGCGCCGACGGGTATCCGGTCGCCGTGATGTACCGGGCGAACATGGTGGAGTGCCGGCACTCGTCGGCGACCTCGGTGAGCGCGTACTGGGCGTGCCGGGTGGTCAGGTCGCTCTCGTACACGTGCCGGATCAGGCCCTCCATGAGCACCAGCTCGAACCAGATGCCGGCCGCGGTCGCCGAGGCGAGCTGGTGGACGCTCAGCTGCGCCCGCTGCCGCGGCGTGAGCGACTCCCACAGCGGCGTGCCGTAGAGGGCGACCCGGTGCTGCGGCAGTGCGAAGTGGTCGGGGTCGACGTGCTGGTCCCAGTCGATCTCGGTCAGCGGATCGTGGGAGTGCCGGGCGGAGGCGCGCAGCAGCCGGGCGGCGTTCCGCTCGCGGTCCTCGGGGCGGGCGGCGGTCTCTCGCATGGTCGGCTCCGGTGGGGGTCGGGGGCACCAACGGGAGCAGTGAACCAGTTAGACGGCGTGTCAACAAGGGGTCGCGCGCGGGCCGCGGCCGCTCCGGGGACACTGACCCCATGGAGCCAGTCGCGGCCTTGGAGCGCATCGCCTTCCTGCTGGAGCGCGAGGACGCCTCCCCGTACCGGGTGAAGGCCTTCCGCACCGCGGCGGACGCCGCCCGCACACTGCCCGGCGGGCCGGTGGACGCCGCCCGCGCCGCCAGGCTGCCCGGGGTCGGCCCGAAGACCGCCCGGGTCATCGCCGAGGCCTCGGCCGGACGCGTCCCCGGCTACCTCGCCGAACTCGAGGAACGCGCCGGACCGCTCGCCGAGGGCGCCGACGAACTGCGCGCCGCCCTCAAGGGCGACTGCCACCTGCACTCCGACTGGTCCGACGGCGGCAGCCCGATCGAGCTGATGGCCCGCACCGCCCGCGACCTCGGTCACGAGTGGGCCGTCCTCACCGACCACTCGCCCCGCCTCACCGTGGCGAACGGCCTCAGCGCCGACCGCCTCCGCGAGCAACTGGAGGTCGTCGCCGCACTCAACCGCGAACTGGCGCCGTTCCGGCTGCTCACCGGCATCGAGTGCGACATCCTCGACGACGGGAGCCTCGACCAGGAGGACGACCTGCTCGCCGAACTCGATTTGGTGGTCGCCTCCGTCCACTCCAGACTGCGGATGGAGCGCGCCCCGATGACCCGCCGCCTGCTCGCCGCCGTCCGCAACCCGCTGGTCGACGTCCTCGGTCACTGCACCGGCCGCCGGGTCGGCGGCCGGCCCCGCCCCGAGTCGCAGTTCGACGCCGAGGCCGTCTTCGCCGCCTGCGCCGAGTCCGGCACCGCCGTCGAGATCAACAGCCGTCCCGACCGCCGCGACCCGCCCACCGGGCTGATCCACCTCGCGATCGAGACCGGCTGCGTCTTCACCGTCGACAGCGACGCCCACGCCCCCGGCCAGCTCGACTGGCAGGCGTACGGCTGCGCACGGGCCGCCGCGGCCGGGATCGGCCCGGACCGCATCGTCAACACCCGCCCGGCCGACGACCTCCTCGCCTGGACCGCTGCCTAGGCAGCCGGCGGGGGCGCGGCCGCGGTTTCAGGCGGTCAGTCGTTCCCGCAGGTGGTCGAGGGTCTCGTCCTTGATGCCCAGGCCCGCGCGGGCGTAGCTCTCCACGTCGCCCCAGCCGTCCGTGACCGCCTGCAGGGCGGCCTCCAGGTAGGCGGTCCGTACCCCGAACACCGCGTCCGCGATCTCCGGGTCGCCGCCGCCCGCGGCGAACGCCTCGATCAGCGGGGCGAAGGCCGCCTGCACCGCCGCACCCACCGACAGGTACTCGGCGGCGACCGTCCGCTCGTCCGCGCCGAGCAGCAGCAGGACGAGTGCCGCGCCCCAGCCGGTGCGGTCCTTGCCCGCGGTGCAGTGGAAGAGGACGGGCCCGCCGTCCCTGTGGGCGAGTGCGGTGAGCAGCTGCCGGTACGCCTGCCGGGCGGACTCGGCGGTGACGAAGGCGCGGTAGTCCGCGGCCAGCGCACGGGCCGCCCCGCCGGCCCGGAACTCGCGGTTGGCGAGCAGGGGGTCGGCGAAGGCGGCGGCCAGCCGGGCGGCGGTGCCGGTGCCCGCCGGGTCGGCCATGACGTCGGCGACCAGCAGGTGCGCACCGCCCGGCATCCGGTCGGGGCGGGCGGCCCGTTCCCGCTCGGTGCGCAGGTCGACGACGGTGCGCACGCCGAGTGCGGCGAAGGCGGGATCGGAGGGGACGTCCAGGCGGTCCAGCTGGCCGGAGCGGAACGCCAGCCCCGGTCGGATCCGGGCGCCCCCGGCAACCGCGATCCCACCGAGATCGCGCAGGTTGGCGACGGTGCTGGAGTCCACGGTCCGGGAGCACTGCATGGCTACCTCCAGGCAGGGACGCGACTCATCTGCACGGTAGGCCCTGCGGTGACCGGCCGCTCGCGGAGCACGGCCGTCGGGCGTTGGAGCGCGGATACGGGCCCGGGCGGCTCCGCCCGTGCCGGAGCGGGAGGGCGCAGGGGAGGCGCACGGCGGCGCACCGGGCGCGCGCCGCCCGTGCCTCGCGCGCCGCATTGCCCGGCGGACCGCCAGGCGGCAGTGTGTGTCGGGGCTCACACAGGGTGGGCGGAGGAAGGGACGGACCGCCGGACATGGCAGCCAAGATCCTGATCGTCACCGGTGACGCGGCGGAGTCGCTGGAGGTGTTCTACCCCTACCAGCGGCTGCGCGAGGAGGGGTACGAGGTGCACATCGCCGCGCCCGCCAAGAAGACGCTGCAGTTCGTGGTGCACGACTTCGTGGACGGCTTCGACACCTACACCGAGAAGCCGGGCTACACCTGGCCCGCGGACGTCGCCGTCGCCGACGTCGACCCGGCCGACTACGTGGCCCTGGTGATCCCCGGCGGCCGCGCCCCCGAGTACCTGCGCAACAACGCCGACGTGCAGCGCATCGCCGCACACTTCTTCCAGGAGGACAAGCCGGTCGCGCAGATCTGCCACGGCCCGCTGATCACCCTGGTCGGCGGCACCCTCAACGGCCGTACCACCGCCGCCTACCCCGCGCTGGAGCCGGACGTCGCAGCCGGGGGCGCCGACTTCGTCGACGGCGAGGCCGTGGTCGACGGCGTGGTGGTCTCCGCCCGCGCCTGGCCCGACCATCCGGCGTGGATGCGCGCCTTCGTCGAGGTGCTGCGCGAGAAGGCGCCGGTCGAGTAGCACGGTGCGCCCCCGACGGGCGAGCAGCGCGGCCCGCCGGCCTCGAGCCGGCGGGCCGCCGCCGTGTCAGAGCTGCTCCGCCCAGGGCGGGTTGGGGCCGGCCACGGCACAGGTCAGCGCCGCCACCCCGGTCGCGAACCGGCACGCCCCGGCGACCGCGTCCGGCGTCAGCGCGTCCGGCCGCCCGCCGAGCAGGCCCCGCCCGCCGAGGCTGTGCAGCAGCCCGGCGGTGAACGCGTCGCCGGCGCCCACCGTGTCCACCACCTCGACCGGCCGCGCGGGCACCGCGATCCGCTCGCCGCGCAGCGAGGCCAGCACGCCGTCGGCGCCGAGCGTCACCACCACCAGCGGCACGCCGTCCGCGTGGAACCGGTCGCACACCGCCTCCACGGCGGCGCCGGGGAACAGGTGGCCGACGTCGTCCGAGCTCAGCCGCAGGATGTCCGCCAGCGCGCACCAGCGCGGCAGCCGCTCCCGGTAGACGGCCGGATCGACCAGCAGCGGACGGACATTGGGATCGATCGACACCGTCGCCGTGGCCCTCGCGGCGGCCAGGTACGCCTCGATCGCCGGGCCGCCGGGGTCGCGGGCCAGCGCCAGCGAACCGGTGTGCACACAGGCCGGGCCGTCCGCGCCGCCCGGCGGCACGGACCCCAACTCGGCCTCCGTCCACTGCCAGTCCGCGGTGCCCTCGGCGTGGAAGGAGAAGCTCGCCCGGCCCTCGACGTCCAGCTCCGCCACGGCCAGCGTGCTGGGCTCGGCCGCCGCCGCACAGCCCGACAGGTCCACCCCCGAGCCGGCCAGCTGAGCGCGGAACAGCCGCCCGAAGACGTCGTCCGCGAGCCGTCCGCGGAACGCCACCGGGGTGCCCAGCCGGGCCAGCGCGACCGCGGTGTTCGCCGGACCGCCGCCCGGGTGCACCCGCAGCGCCAGCTCGCCGGGCCCGCTGCGGGCGGCGTCGGTGAACGCGTCGGCGACGCACTCGCCGATGACGGTGACGCGGACCGGGCTGTGCGGCACTTCGGGGACCTCCTGGACGGGCACGGGTGATCGCCGTCCATCATGCCCGCCGCCGCGGCCGCCGTGCGCCGACCGCCCCGGAGCCCGCCGCCGCAGGGCCTGCCCTCAGCCGGCGGCCGATCCGCCGGCCAGCAGCGCGGTCGTGAACCGCCGCCGCTGCGCCGGGTGTTCGCCGAGCCACCGGCCGAGCTGGTGGACGGCCTCCGGCCAGACCAGGCGGGTCAGGGCGGATCGGGTCGCCAGGGCCTCGCCGACGGCCGTGGTGACCTCGGGCGGGATCACCTCGTCCAGGGCGGGGACGGCCAGCACCGAGCGGCCGGTGAAGCCGCGCAGTGCGGTGAGCGCGGGGGAGTCCCGCCAGCTGCCGGGCCGCCGGATGATCCCGGTGAAGCCCGCGCCGAACGGCACCGGCCAGGCCTGCCGGGCGTACACCGCCGGCGCGCACAGGCCGACGGCCCGCACCCGCGCGCCGTACCGGGCGGCCAGGTCGGCGACGGTCTGGCCGCTCATGCTGAAGCCGATCAGCACCAGCTCCCCGCCGTCGGTGTGCCGGTCGATCAGGGCGGCGGCCTGCCGCACCCGCCGCTCCAGCGACAGCTCGGCGAGACGGCCGGTGCTCGCGCCGTGCCCGGAGAAGTCCAGCGCGAGCGCCCGGCAGCCGTGTCCGGCGAGGTCGCCCAGCAGCGGGACCAGCCGGCTGCTGTCGCTGCTGCCGGCGCCGTGCAGGGCGACGGCGGTCAGCCCGGTGGCGGGCGCGGTGGGCGGCAGGGCGAGGGCGGCGAGGTCCTCGCCGTCGGCGTCGAGGCGGAAGCGGTCCATGGCGGGGGCGACGCCGCCCGGGCGGGCGCGGTTCCGGCCCTCGGCCCCGGGTGGCGCCGCCCGGGGTGCCGGGCCGTCCGATCGGGTGAAGGGTGGAGGCATGGCAGTGCAACCCGACACCGTGCGCACCCTGTTCGCCGCGGCGCAGGACACCTTCGGCTGGCACGTCCGCCGGGCGGCCGAGGGCGGTCTCTGGCAGGACCCGACCCCGTGCACCGAGTGGACCGTGCGCGACCTGGTCAACCACCTGACCGCCGAGCACCTGTGGGTGCCCCCGCTGCTCGAGGGCCGCACGGTCGCGGAGATCGGCGACCGGTTCGACGGCGACGTGCTCGGCGACGACCCGGTCGCCGCGTGGACGGCGGCCGCCGAGGCCTCCCGGGCGGCCTTCGCCGCACCGGGCGTCCTGGAGCGCACCGTCCACCTCTCGTACGGCGAGCGCCCGGTGCTGGGCTACTGCCGGGAGATGACGGTCGACGCGATCGTCCACTCCTGGGACCTGGCCGTCGGCGTCGGTGCGGACCGGGCCATGGACCCGGCCGCCGCCGACTTCGCGTTCGCCGAGGTGGCCCCCTACGCGGACGGCCTGGCCTCGTCCGGCGTGTTCGGGCCGCCCGTGCCGGTGCCGGCGGACGCCGACGCCCAGACCAAGGTGCTGGGCCTGACCGGCCGCGACCCCGCCGACCCGCTGCACGCCGGAGGCTGAGGCCGCCGGGCCCGCGCCGGGCGCCCGCGGCCGACGCCGGTCAGCAGCTGCGCAGGCCGGGCACCTGGTTGAGCAGCTGCGCCCGGGGCGAGGTGAAGCGGGCGTAGGCCTCGCCGGTCTCGGCGCCGGGCCGGAAGGCCGCGACCCGGTGGCAGTTCTGGAAGGCCAGCTTCACCCCGAAGTGCCGCTCCAGGCTGCCGCGGATGGCGTCGCTGGCCATGGCCCGCAGCAGCTGGCCGCGCTCCGCGTCGCTCGGGGCGACCGTGTTGTCGGCGAACTCCTCGGGGGAGTCGTCGAGTTCGCCGCTCAGCCGGGCGACCAGCCGGTACGCGTAGGGCAGCGAGTCGCGGACGGTCTCGACGAACGCGGCCTCCTCGACGTCGCCGTGCTCGGCCTTCTCCAGCAGGGCGGCGGGGACGTTCAGGGACATGGCGGAGCTCCTTCTGATCGCGGAAGCGGTGGACGCAAGGGGATGCCCGGGCGCAAGGAGGCGCACCCGGGCCAGTCTTGAAAGTGAAAGTCATTTCCAGCAAGCCCATCCTGATGAGGCCCTGACGAGCTGTCAACCCCGGTGTCGGCCGAACGGGGGCCGGGTCGCGCGCCGCACCGGCCGTTCCTAGGCTTGGGGCGAGGAGGTGTCCCGGTGGAAGAGCACACGAGTGGCGCCGACCGGCGCATCCTGGACCGGATCGGCGAGATGGTCGCGGCCGAACGGGAACTGCGGACGATGCTGGCCGAGGGGCGGATCGACCCGGACAGCGAGCAGCAGCGGCTGCGCGAACTGGAAGCGGAGCTCGACCAGTGCTGGGACCTGCTCAGGCAGCGCCGGGCACGGGTCGACGCCGGGGACGACCCCGACCTCGCCGCGGTGCGCAGCATCGAGGAAGTCGAGCGCTACGAGTCCTGAGCAGGGCGGCGACCGCCCGTGGTGTCACGGGTGATCACGCCCGCGGCGATCACGCGTGGGGCGCGGTCACTCCCCGCGGGCGCCGAGCAGCGCCTCCAGCGCCGCGGCATTGCGCTGCACGTCGGCCGCGAGCGACTCCATCAGCGCGCGGCTCTCGGTGTCCCGCTCGCCGAACCACTCCGCGATGTCGCGGTAGGTGGCGACGACGATCCGCTCGGCCCGCAGATTGCGGGCGAGGGTGGCGGTGAGCGCCGAGTCGGCGGGCACCGAGTAGTCGGTGTGGGCCCGCTGGGCGAGGGTGTTCGGGTCGAAGTTGGGCCGGCCGCCGAGGGCCGCGATCCGCTCGGCCACCGCGACGGCGTGCCGCATGCCCTGCTCGGCGTGCGCGTTCAGCAGGGCCGCCGCCCGGACGGCCTGCTTCCCGCCGCCCCCGGCGGCGAGTGCGTCCCGGGTGTAGCGCAGCCAGCCGACGACCTCGGTGGCGACCACGTCGTTGAGGACGCTGATCGCCCGCTCCTCGTCCAGCCGCGGCGCGGTGCCCGGCTCGGCGGCCATCGTGCGGTGCGCCTCGCGGCTGATGCGGGTCACGTCGACGGCGAAGCTGTCGGCCATGGCGGTGCCTCCTGTGCGCGGGCGGTCCCCGTCATGACCGACGGTATGCCGGACGGCCGCGAGGGGAAACCGGGGCCGGCGCCCCGGACGGGGGACGCCGGCCGGAGTCCGGGCTCAGAGCGGCAGCAGCTCGGGGCGCTTGGCCTCGATGTGGTCGCCGGAGGACTCGCCGCGCAGGCGGCGGCCGACCCACGGGATCAGGTAGGCCCGGGCCCACTGGAGGTTCTCCCGGCGCTGCTCGGCCGGGGTCGGCTCGGGCTGCGTCGGCCAGGGCGCCTCCGGGTCCTGCTCGACCGGGAGGCCGAGCGAGCGGGCGGCCAGCAGGGCGACCCGCTGGTGGCCCTCGGGGGAGAGGTGCAGCCGGTCGTCGCTCCAGGCGCGGCGGTCGTGCACCGAGCGCAGCGACCACAGGTCGGCGACGGCGCAGCCGTTGCGGTCGGCCACCGCCCGCAGGTGTCCGTTGTAGGTGGCGATCTTGCCGCGCAGGTGGCGCAGCACCGGAACGTTGCGGGTGTCGAAGCCGGTGCAGACCAGCACGGTGCCGGCGTTGCGGGCCAGCTCCACCACGGCCGCCTCGAAGCGCTCGGCGACCTCGTCGGGGTCGCTGCCCGGGCGCAGGATGTCGTTTCCGCCGGCGCAGAAGGTCACCAGGTCGGGCTGGATGCGCCGGACCTCGGGCACCTGCTCGGCCGTGATCTGGTCGAGCAGGCGGCCGCGGACGGCGAGGTTGGCGTACCGGAACTCGCGGTCGGGGCGCCGCTCGGCGAGCATCCCGGCGAGGCGGTCCGCCCAGCCCGCGTAGCGGCCGTCCGGGCCGGGGTCGTTGAGGCCCTCGGTGAAGCTGTCGCCGAGGGCGGCGTAGGAAGTGGGGTCAGAGGGCTCCAGTAGATCAGGCATGGGGTTGATGTTTCACTCTGTGAAGTGACCTACGCCACCGTAGGTGGGCCGTTGCGGAGCGTGATCTTTGCCACCCTGATCGTCGCCCGCTCGCCTCCGGGCCCTCCTGATCCGGTGCCGACGGTCGTCGCTCTGTTTGTCGCCCGCTCGCCTCCGGGCCCTCCTGATCCGGTGCCGACGGTCGTCGCTCCGTCGCTGCGCTCCCGCGCTCCTTCCTTTCGGCACCGGCGGGCCCTTCGGCTCGGGGCGGGGCTCCGCTCCTCGCGGCCGGGGCTCAGGCCGCTGCGGCGCAGCCGTCCAGGATGACCCGGCCGACCAGGGCCGGGTCGTCGCTCATCGGCACGTGCCCGCAGCCGGGCAGCCGTACCAGCCGGGCGCCGGGGATCTCGCGCAGCGCCCGGACGCCCTGGCGGCGCACCAGCAGGCGGTCCCGGGTACCCCAGCCGATGGTCACCGGCACGCCCGGGACGTCACCGGTGAAGCGCACCCGGCGGCCGGCGGCGAGCGTCGGCGCGAAGCCGGTGGCCTCCCGCAGAGCCCGGGTCTCGCCGATCGCGCCCGCGGCGGAGCGGCGGCCCGGCCGGGCGTAGATGCTGCTCACCAGCAGGGCGCGGCCGGCCGTGGACCGTGCCAGCCGTTCGACGGCGGGCTGCGGCAGCGCCCGGGCGCCGAGCCGCATGCCGGCCAGGACGGCGAAGGCGTACCGGCGCTCGGGCTCCGTCCAGAACCCGGCGGGGGAGAGGGCGGTGACCGAGCGGGCCAGGCCGGCCCGGCCGAGGCCGAGGGCGAGCAGGCCGCCCAGCGAGTTGCCCGCCACGTGCGGCCGCTCGACGCCGAGCGCGGCGCAGAGGGCGCCGATGGCGGGCACCACGGCCGGCAGGTCGTACGGGACGCCGTCCGGCAGCGCCGGCGAGGTGCCGAACCCGGGCAGGTCGACGGCGATCACCTCGTGCCGGGCGGTGAGCGCGGGCAGCACCGGCTCCCAGGCCTGCCAGTGGTGGCCGATGCCGTGCAGCAGCAGGAGCGGGCTGCCGGTGCCCTCCCGGTGGTAGCGCACCGTGGTGGTGCGCGGGCCGTACGGAGAAGGCAGGGCGAAGGTGACCTCGGCGGGCATGCGGAGCACTCCTCTGCTGGACGGAATGTCAGCAAGGATTACCGACCGGTAGCCACCCCGGCAAGCCCCTGGCGGCGCCGGTGTCGGGCAGAGCGGAAACGACGTCAGAACAGCGCCCGCTGCGCGTCCGGCGCGGGCGGACGGCGGCGGCGGCGCAGCTCCACCCCGCTGCACGGCCCCGACGGCGCCGGGGACAGCCCCCAGCCGGTCAGCCGGCGGGCGTCCAGCAGCAGCGGCTCACCGCCGTCCGGCTGCTCCAGGAACAACTGCCGCCCGACCGGCGCCAGCAGCGTGCCGCCCACCGTGGCGCCGTCCGCCAGCCCCACCACCTCCCGGTACACCGGCGGCGGCCCGGCCGACAGCCCGAACAGCCCGACCTGGTCCACCACCTCGCCCTGCGGGAACAGCTCCACCGGATGCCCCGCCAGCACCCCCAGTACCGCTGCCCGCAGCTCCGCCACCCGCGCCGCCCGCTCCTCGGGCCCCGGCAGGTGCCACCACTGCTCGGCCTTCGCCCGCACCCCGAAGCGCTCGCGGGCCAGCCCCGCCCCGGCCACCGTCAACTCGGCCCGGCGGACGGCCGGCAGCGGGCCCCGCGCGACCACCGTGAACACCGGAGCCCCCTGCTCCAGCAGCCGGGCCCGGCCGCGCTGCTCCGCCGTCAGCCCGACCTTGGCGAGATCGCCGCCGAACCAGGCCAGGTAGAGCAGGTACGTTCTGCCGTCGTCCAGGATCCGGTCGCGCGCGAGCGCCAGCCCGCGGTCGACCGCCTGGCAGGGCACGCACAGCACCGCCCCCGTCGACGGCTCGATCTCCGCCCGGTGCGGGCAGGGTCTGCGGTCGGCCTCGCCGGCCAGCCACGGGCCCGAGCAGTACCGCGGCCCGTGCAGCCGCCAGCTCACCGCCGTGCCCGCCGCCACCACCCGCTCGTGCCGCCGGCCGCTGCGCACCGCCCCCAGCACCGCCTGCCCGTCCCGCCAGTCCAACCCGGTGCAGCGCCAGCCCGCCTGCCCGTCCACGTTCGCGACCTCCTCGGCTCCCGCACCCATCCCACCAGACGGCGCCGACAATCCGACCCCGGCCGTGGGTGCGGGTGTCCCCGGAGGTGCGGCGGGCGTACGGTCGCCAGGGGGACGTACGAAGGAGGCCCTGTCATGGCGGAGCAGCGGATTCCCGGGATCGACCCGTCGGCGGTGCCGAGCGGCGAGGGGTGCGCGGAGTGCCTCGCCGGGCAGGACGCCGGCTGGTGGCTGCACCTTCGGCGCTGCGCCGAGTGCGGACACATCGGCTGCTGCGACTCCTCGCCGTCCCAGCACGCCACCCGGCACGCCCGGGAGAGCGGGCACCCGTTCCTGGCCAGCTTCGAACCGGGTGAGGACTGGCTCTGGAACGCCGAGACCGGCGAGTACTACACCGGGCCGGCCCTGGCCCCGCCACTCTCCCGGCCGGACGCGCAGCCCTCGCCGGGCCCGTCCGGGAGGGTGCCCGCGGACTGGCAGAGCAGGCTGCACTAGCCCCGGGAGGGCCTGGGCGGTTCAGTCGCCGAGGGCGAGCCGCAGGCCGAAGAGGGCGACCACGCCGCCGGTGATCCGGTCGAGGACGCGCTTGGCGGTCTCCCCGGCGAGCCACCGCCGGACGACCCGGGCGAAGCCCACCAGCACGGCGGACCAGAGCGTGCCGAGCACGATGTGCTCGCAGGTGAGCAGCGTGCCGAAGGCCAGGTGCGGTGCGCCCGGCGGGACGAACTGCGGCAGCAGCGCCATGTAGAACACGCCGACCTTGGGATTGAGCAGGTTGGTGAGTGCGCCGCGCCGCCAGCCGGCGCCGAAGTGGTCGCGTTCGCCGGCGTCCGCCGGGTCGCCCGCTTCGGCGGGGCGCCCGTCGGGTCGGCGCCGCCAGGAGTTGCGGATCATGCGCCCGCCCATCCACAGCAGGTAGGCCGCGCCGGCCCAGCGCAGCACCTCGTACGCCAGGTGGGAGGCGGTCAGGACGGCGGTGGCGCCGGCGGAGGCGAGGACGCCCCAGGCGAGGGTGCCGGTCTGGATGCCGAGGACGACGCCCCAGGCGCGCCGGCGGCGGCCGAGGACGGCGGTGCGCAGGATGAGGGCGGTGTCGAGGCCGGGGGTGAGGGTCAGCAGGCCGACCAGGACGGCGAAGGACCAGAGGGCGGTGGCGTTGTCCATGCCCGGTGAGCCTATCGGTCGGCCGTTCCCGGGTCGCCGGGGCGGGGCCAACTGCGGCCCTCCTTGCCCTCGATGCTGCGGTTGAGCCGGGTGAGCAGTCGGGCGAGGGCGGCGACCTCGTCCTGCGGCCAGTCCGCCAGGACGGAGGCGAGGCCGTTCAGCGACCACTCGCGGTCGTGGTGCAGCCGGCGCAGGCCCTCCTCGGTGATGCGCAGTTTGCGGGCGATGCCGCCGGCCGGGTCCGGGATGCGCTCGACGAGGTTCTGACGGAGCATCGCCGCGGTCTGCCGGTTGACCGTGGAGGTGTCCAGGCCGAAGGCGTCCGCGAGCTGACCGATGGTCATCGGGCCCTCGGCCTCGATCCGGCTGAGCAGGGTGTACGCGCTGCGCTCCAGGCGGCCGCCGGGGTCGGAGCGCAGTGCGGCCATCGCCTGGTGGCGTCCGATCAGCATCAGTTCACGTTCGAGGTCGCCGAGTTCCTCGTGCACAACGTCCTCCTCGTCGGTCCGCCGCCGGTGATCCCTCCGGCTCCAAGTCAATCGCATATGTATCATGCACATCATGTGTATGATGCATATCGCACCCCGTGACTTGGAGCCCCCTTGAGCACACCTCCCTCCGCACGTGCCGGCGGCGGCGCGATCATCGGCGTCCTCGCCGGCGCCGGCATCGCCGTCTCGCTGATGAACACGCTCGTCGTCCCGCTCATCCCGGACCTGCCGGAACTGCTGGGCACCACGCCCGCGAACGCCTCCTGGGCGATCACCGCCACCCTGCTCGCCGGTGCCGTCGCCACCCCCGTGCTCGGCCGGCTCGGCGACATGTACGGCAAGCGCCGCATCCTGCTCGCCAGCCTCGCCCTGATGGTGCTCGGGTCCCTCGTCCCGGCGCTGGCCGGCGGCCTCGTCCCGATGGTGGTCGGCCGCGCCCTGCAGGGCTGTGCGGCGGCCGTCATCCCGCTCGGCATCAGCATCATGCGCGACGAACTGCCGCCGCAGCGGATGGGCTCGGCGATGGCCCTGGTCAGCTCCTCGCTCGGCATCGGCGGCGCGCTCGGCCTGCCGCTGGCCGCCGTCGTCGCCCAGCACGCCGACTGGCACGTGCTGTTCTGGGCCTCCGGCGCGCTCGGTGCGGTGGTGATCGCCCTGGTCGCGGCCTTCGTGCCGGAGTCCCCGGTGCGCTCCGGCGGCCGCTTCGACCCGGTCGGCGCGGTCGGCCTGTCCGTCGGCCTGCTCTGCCTGCTGCTCGCCGTCTCCAAGGGCGGCGACTGGGGCTGGGCGAGCGGCACCACCCTCGGCCTGTTCGGCACCGCCGCTGCGGTGCTGCTGCTCTGGGGCGTCTGGGAGCTGCGCTCCGGCAGCCCGCTGGTCGACCTGCGCACCACCGCCCGCCGCCAGGTGCTGATGACCAACATCGCTTCGGTGGTGATCGGCTTCGCGATGTACGCGATGTCGCTGATCGTCCCGCAGCTGCTCCAGCTGCCGGAGCGGACCGGCTACGGCCTGGGCCGGTCCATGGTGGTCGCGGGCCTGTGCATGGCGCCGTCCGGCCTGGTGATGATGGCCGTCTCGCCGTTCTCCGCCCGGCTGTCGGCCGCCCGCGGCCCCAAGGTGTCGCTGCTGGTCGGCTCGCTGGTGATCGCGGCCGGGTACGCGCTCTCGCTCGGGCTGACCGGGCACGTGTGGGGCATGGTGCTGTTCTCCAGCGTGATCGGCGCCGGTGTGGCCTTCGCCTACGCGGCGATGCCCGCGCTGATCATGTCCGCGGTGCCGGCCTCCGAGACCGCCGCCGCGAACGGGCTCAACAGCCTGATGCGCTCGATCGGCACCTCGACCTCGGCCGCCGTGGTCGGTGTGGTGCTCTCGCACATGACCGTGCGGATGGGTCCCGCGGTGCTGCCCTCCGAGGCGGGGTTCAAGACCGGTCTGACGATCGGTCTGGGCACCGCCGTCCTGGCCGCCCTGGTCACCCTGGCCGTCCCGGGCGGGGGCGGCCGCAGCCCCCGCCCCCGCCTCCGCCCCCGCCCCCGCCCCCGGCGACGAGCCCGCCGCCGAGCCTGCCGTCCGCGCCTGAGCCGGCAGCCGGTAGCCGGCAGTCGGCAGACGTACGGGCCGCCCCGCGGTGGGGCGGCCCGTACGGCGTGGGTGGGGACCGGCGACCGGTCGTCAGGCGTCGGCGCCCAGCCACAGGTCGGGGCCGAACACCTCGTAGTGGATGTCGGCCGGGCGCACGCCCGCCGCGATCAGCTGCCCGCGCACCGAGCGCAGGAAGGGCAGCGGGCCGCACAGGTAGGCGGTGGTGCCGGCGGGGATCTCCACGGTCGACAGGTCGACCAGCCCGGTGCGCTCGGCGGGCCACTCGCCGACCGGCCGCTCGTAGAAGACGTGCGCCTCGGCGTCCGCCAGCTTCGCGGTCAGCTGCTGCAGGTCCGCGCGGAAGGCGTGGGCCAGCTGGTCGCGGTCGCCGTGGACCGAGACCACCCGCCGGGTGGAGGCGGTGGCCGCCAGGTGCGACAGCATCCCGATCATCGGGGTGCAGCCGATGCCCGCGGAGGCCAGCAGCACCGGGCCGTCGCCCTCGGCCAGCGTCACGTCGCCGAACGGCGGGCTCAGCAGCAGGGTGTCGCCCGCGCCGATGTGCGCGTGCAGGTGGTTGGAGACCTCGCCGGCCGGGGTGTCGTCCACCCGCTTCACCGAGAACTGCAGTGCGCCGTCGGGCTGCCCGGAGAGGCTGTACTGGCGGATCTGGTGGGCGCCGTCCGGGAGTTCCACCTGTACCGAGACGTACTGGCCGGGCGAGGTGGCCGGCAGCGGGCCGCCGTCGGCCGGGCGGACGAGGAAGGTCGCCACGTCGTCGGTCTCCAGCAGTCGCGCCACCACGGTGTACTGGCGCCACAGCGCCTCCGGGCCGGTGCCGACCTCGGTGTACAGGCCCTTCTCCAGCGCGATCAGCGCGTTCGCCATCAGCCAGTAGACCTCGTCCCAGGCCGCTGCGACCTCGGGGGTCACCGCCTCGCCGAGCACCTCGACGATCGCCGCGAACAGGTGCTCGTGGACCACCGGGTACTGCTCCGGGGCGACGCCCAGCGAGGCGTGCTTGTGGGCGATCCGGGCGAGCATCGCGTCCGGCCGCTGCTCGGGGTGGGCGACCAGGGCGGAGGCGAAGGCGGCGATCGAGCCGGCCAGGGCCTGGCGCTGGGTGCCGTTCGCCTGGTTGCCGCGGTTGAACAGGTCGCGCAGCAGCTCCGGGTGGGCCTCGAACAGCCGCTCGTAGAAGCGTGCGGTGATGTCGCCGACGGCGGCGCCGACGACCGGCAGGGTGGCTTCGACGACCGGGGCGTTCTGCGGGGACAGCATGGAGGGCTCCCTTAATTGGTATTTGATCTTCGTATTTTGCTGGACGGGAACAGGGCGGGTGCCGGGTCCGGCGGACGGGCCGGGGGTGGGGCGGGGTGGGACGGGTCCGGTCCGGGGCGGCCCGGCTGTCAGTCCGGCGGGCGGACCGACAGGCCGAGCAGTACCGGGCCGGTCGGCGAGGCGACCAGGTCGTCGACCGACAGCGGGTCGAGCACCGCGAAGAACGCCTCCTGTGCCTGGCGGAGCGCACCGCGCAGCCGGCAGGCCGCCCGGAGCGGGCACGGCGGATCGTCCTCGCAGCCCACGACGTCACCGACACCCTCCAGCTCGCGCAGCAGGGCGCCGAGCGAACCGGTGCGGCCGGCCGGGGTGAGGGCCAGGCCGCCGCTGCGGCCGCGCCGCGCCTCCACCACGCCGAGGCGCTGCAGACGGCTCACCACCTTGGCCGCGTGGGTGTAGGGCACGTCCATCGCGGCCGCCACCTCGCGGGTGGTCGGGTTGGACTCCTCGTCCAGCACGGCCAGCCGCATGGCGATGCGGAGCGCGATGTCGGTGCTCTTGGTCAACCTCACGCACAGCAGACTATCTAATGCGAATCCTGGACTCGTATTTGGGGTGCCTATTGCGGCATCCGTGCAGGTGGGGCGGCCTGCAGACGGGCGAGCAGCTCGGGGCCGGACCAGCTGCGGCCGCCGCCGGGCCCGGCGGCCTCCGCCTGCCGGACGAGCTCGATCAGCCGGGTGTTGGCCGGTGCCGCCAAGCCGTGCCGGGCGGCCATCGCGACCACCTCGCCCTGCAGGCTGTCGATCTCCGTCCGCCGCCCGCGCTGCAGGTCCTCCCAGGTGGACGAGCGGGCCTCGGCGTCCACCTGCAGCGCCGCCGCGGCCAGCCGCCGGAACACGCCGTCCGGCAGGGCCAGCAGACGGGGCATCAGCGCCGTCGGCAGGGCGCCCAGCCGCGCCGGACGCACCCCGTCCGCGCGCATCGCGGCGAGCGCCTCGCGCTGGCACAGCGCCAGGCAGCGGCGGTAGGCCCGCTGTCCGAGCTCCTCGCGCAGCGGCAGGCCGGACAGCGCGTTGACCGCGTTGTTGAGGTTCATCAGCAGCTTGCCGTACTGCACCTCGCGCATGTCCGCGCGGCGCTCCACGGCCAGCCCGGCCGCCCGCGCGGCCTCGGCCAGGGCCGCCCCGGCCGGCTGGTCGTCGATCATCAGTGCACCGCCGGAACCCTGGTGGAAGACACCGGGCGCCTTCTGCAGCACGTTGTACGGGACCATACCGGCGACCACCGGGTGCTCCGGGCCGACGGCCTCCCTGATCGCCGCCGGATTGTGCAGGCCGTTCTGGAAACTGACCAGCGGGGTCGCCGGGCCGAGATGGGGCGCGACGGAGGCGGCGGCCTCGGCGGTGGCCGCCGACTTCACCGTGACCAGCACCAGATCGGCGCCGCCGGCGGCCGCCGGGTCGGTCTCCGCGCGGAGCCCTCCGGCGGGCACCCGGATCGTGGGACGGCCGCCGCCGGTGAGGGTCAGGCCGTCGGCCCGCACCGCCTCCATGGCTGCCGGGCGCCCGATCAGGGTCACCTCGGCGACCTCGGCGAGCAGGCCCCCGAGGTGGCAGCCGATGCTGCCGGCTCCGAGGACGGCGATCCGCAGCCGGTCGGACGGCGGGGCGGGCAGGTCGGACGTCACGGCGGTCATCCTCCGGGGCGGCGTACGGACGGACAGGTGCCGAGCACCCTAGATCGTCCGGCCCCGCCTCCGCGAGGGGTGTGAGGCCCCCGGACAGTGCGGGTCGGTCGCAAGGGGCCTTGGCGCGGTGCGGGTCTGCCCGGCCGGCGTCCTGCCGGGACGACGGCATGGAACGTGTGCTTGGAATCGGCGGGTACTTCATGCGCGCCGCCGACCCCGCGGCCCTGAGCGCCTGGTACCGCGACTGCCTGGGCCTGGACGCCGACGGGAACGGCCTGTGGCGTCAGGAGGCCGGGCCGACGGTGTTCGCGACGTTCGACTCCGGGACGGACCACTTCGCGTCCCGCACCCAGCAGACCATGCTCGACTTCCGGGTCCGCGACCTGGATGCGATGCTCGCGCAACTGCGCGCCAAGGGCGCGGACGTGGCCGAGGACACCCAGGACATGGAGGGCGTCGGCCGGTTCGGCCGGGTCACCGATCCCGAGGGCAGCCGGATCGAGCTGTGGCGGCCCGCCTGAACCTGAACCGCGCCGCCGAACGGGACTTGACGGCCTCCCGGTTCAGGGCAGGGGGCCGATGAGGGCGGCGGCGGTCCGGGCGATGCGGTTGCGGGTCCCGGCGCCGTCGAGGTAACCGGCGACCATCGCGCCGTCGCGGAGCAGGAGGAGTGCGTCGGCGCCGACGGCCGGGTCGGGATGGCCGCAGGCGCCGAGGAGTTCGGCGAGGGCGTCGCGGAACCACTGCCGGTGGTCGGCGACCAGGCGGCGGACGGGGTGGCCGGCGTCCGGGTACTCCGCGGCGGCGTTGATGAACGGGCATCCGCGGAACCCGGGGCCGCAGACCTCCTCGGCCAGCGCCTCGACGAGCACGGCCAGGACGGTGCGCGGGTCGCCGGCCGCTGCCGCGGCGTCCGCCAGCCGGGCCCGGACGTGCTGGTCGCGTCGTCGGAGGTAGGCGAGGACGAGTTCGTCCTTGCCGGGGAAGTGCCGGTAGAAGGTGGCCTTGGTGATGCCGGCCTCGGCGATCAGGCGGTCGACGCCGACGGCCTGGATGCCTTCCGCGTAGAAGAGTTCCGCGGCGGTGTCGAGCAGTCGCTCCCGGGCCGCGGACCTGCGGGAGGCCGGGTCGGCGAGGACTGTTCGATCACTCATGTGCCCCAACCCTACAGGCGGCGGGCCGACCCGGAGGCGGTCCTCGGGCCCGGGCGTCACTTCGGGCGGCGGGCGGTGCCGTACCCGCTCCGCGGTCTTGCGCGGCCGGGCCCTCCCGCATTTAACTATCACTGCTAGTTAAATGCGGGAGCGGACACCGAGGAGCATCGGGTGCACCAGTACGCGGACCACTACATCGGCGGCACCTGGCGGCCCGCCGCCGGGCCGGACACCATCGAGGTGATCGACCCGGCGACCGAGCGCCCCATCGCCACCGTCCCGGCCGGTACCCCCGCCGAGGTCGACGAGGCCGTCGCCGCGGCCCGCGCCGCCGCCCCCGGCTGGGCCGCCGCCGGCCGCGAGGAGCGGCTCGCCGCCCTCACCCGGCTCCGCGACGGCCTCGTCGCCCACCGCACCGAGATCGCCGAGACCGTCACCGCCGAACTCGGCACCCCGATCGGCTTCGCCGACGCCGTCCAGGCCGGCACTCCGATCGCCGTCGCCTCCGCCTACCTCGACGTGCTGGCCGACTACGCCTTCCACGAGAAGGTCGGCAACTCCACCGTCTACGCCGAGCCCGCCGGCGTGGTCGCCGCCATCACGCCGTGGAACTACCCGCTGCACCTGATCGTCGCCAAGGTCGTCCCGGCGCTCGCGGCGGGCTGCACCGTCGTTCTCAAGCCCTCCGAGGAGACGCCGCTGATCGCCCGGCTGTTCGCCCGGATCGTCGACGGCGCCGGCCTGCCGCCCGGCGTGTTCAACCTGGTGACCGGCCTCGGCACGGTGGTCGGTGCCGCGCTCGCCGCCCACCCCGGCGTGGACGTGGTCTCCTTCACCGGCTCCACCGCCGTCGGCCGGGCCATCGGCGAGAGCGCCGGACGCGGCATCAAGAAGCTCTCCCTGGAACTCGGCGGCAAGTCCGCCAGCGTCGTCCTGCCCGGCGCCGACCTGGCCCGCGCGGTCAACGTCAACCTGGCCAACGTCTTCGCCAACTCCGGCCAGACCTGCACCGCCTGGACCCGCCTGCTGGTCCACCGCGACCAGTACGAGGAGGCCCTGGCCATCGCAGCCGCCTCGGCCGGCAAGTACGCCCCGGGCGACCCGGCCGACCCCGCCACCCGGGTCGGTCCGCTGGTCAGCGCCCGCCAGCGCGAGCGCGTCCGCGGCTACATCGAGGGCGCCCTGGAGGACGGCGCCCGCCTGGTCGCCGGCGGCCCCGAGCAGCCCGACGGACTGGAGCAGGGCTACTACGTCCGCCCGACCGTCCTCGCCGACCTCCCGCCGGACGCCACCGCCGCCCAGGAGGAGATCTTCGGCCCCGTCCTCGTGGTCCTGCCGTACGACGACGAGGAGCACGCCCTGGAGATCGCCAACGGCACCGAGTACGGCCTGGCGGGCGCCGTCTGGGCGGCCGACGACGACAGTGCCGCCGCCTTCGCCCGCCGTATGGACACCGGCCAGGTCGACATCAACGGCGGCCGCTTCAACCCGCTCGCCCCCTTCGGCGGCTGGAAGAACTCCGGCGTCGGCCGCGAACTCGGACGGCACGGCCTGGAGGAGTTCCTGCAGACCAAGTCCCTCCAGTTCTGAACCGGCCGCACCCCCGTACGGCCCCGCCTACGCCACCCCGCCCGCACCCGAAGACACCGAGGTGACCGCCATGGTCCGCGCCGCCGTCCTGCACTCCGCCGGGGCCCCGCTCGAGATCACCGAGATCGACCTGCCCGACCCCGGCCCCGGCCAGGTCCGCGTCCGGCTCGCCGCCGCCGGCGTCTGCCACTCCGACCTGTCGCTGACGCGCGGCAAACTGCGCGCCACCCTCCCCCTGGTGCTCGGCCACGAAGGCGCCGGCACCGTCCTCGCGGTCGGCGAGGGCGTCACCGCCGTGGCACCCGGCGATCCGGTGGTGCTCAACTGGGCGCCCGCCTGCCGCGCCTGCCCGTCCTGTGCGATCGGCGAGCCCTGGCTGTGCGACAACTCCGGTACGGCCTCCACCGGCCTGTACGCCGCGCTGGCCGACGGCACCGGCCTCCACCCGGGCCTGGGCGTCGGCGCGTTCGCCGAGGAGACCGTCGTCCACGAGCGGGCCGTGCTGCCGCTGCCGGCCGGGGTGCCGCTCGACGCGGCGGCCCTGCTCGGCTGCGCCGTCCTCACCGGCTACGGCGCCGTGCACAGTGCGGCCCGGGTGCGGGTGGGGGAGTCGGTGGTGGTGTACGGGCTCGGCGGGATCGGCCTGGCCGTCCTGCAGGCGGCCCGGATCGCCGGCGCCGCGCCGGTGGTCGCCGTCGACGTCTCGCCGGACAAGGAGGAACTGGCCCGCCGGCACGGCGCCACCGAGTTCCTGATCGCCGACGACAGCACCCCGAAGGCGGTCCGCGAACTGACCGGCGGCCGCGGCGCCGACCACGCCTTCGAGTGCGTCGGCCGCGGCAGCACCATCCGCTCGGCCTGGTCCGCGACCCGGCGCGGCGGGCGGACGACCGTGGTCGGCATCGGCGGCAAGGAGGACATGGTCTCCTTCTCCGCACTGGAGCTCTTCCACTACGCCAGGACGCTCACCGCCTGCGTGTACGGCAACTGCGACCCGGTCGAGTCGGTGCCGGAGCTCGCCGGCCACGTCCGGACCGGGCGGCTCGACCTGGAGGCGCTGATCACCGACCGGATCGGCCTGGAGGACATCCCGGAGGCCTTCGAGCGGATGGCCGCCGGCCGCGGCGGCCGCTCCCTGGTCGTCTTCGACCGCTGAGACCACCCGGCACAACGCGGAAGGTCCCGCACCCTCAGCAGGGTGCGGGACCTTCCGCGTTGTTCGGGAGCCTCAGGCCGCGGGCTTCTCGGCCGCCGAGGGGACCGGGGCCGGCTTCGGCGCAGTGCTGCCGGACTCGCGCAGGAAGAGGAACAGGGTCGGCACCAGGTAGGCGGCCCAGACCGCCACCTGCAGCACCGTCGGATCCGGCTGGAAGTTGAACACGCCCTTCAGCAGGGTGCCGTACCAGCTGTCCTTCGGAACGGTGCCGGAGATGTCGAAGGCCTGGCTGGTCAGGCCCGGGACCCAGCCGGCCTCCTGCAGGTCGTGCACCCCGTAGGCGAGCACGCCGGCCGCCACCACGACCAGCATCGCACCCGTCCAGGTGAAGAACTTGGCGAGGTTGATCTTCAGGGCGCCGCGGTAGAACATCCAGCCCAGCACCACCGAGGTGAGCAGGCCGAGGACCGCGCCGACCAGCGGCCGCACCCCGTCGCTGGTCGCCTGGACGGCCGTCCAGATGAACAGCGCCGTCTCCAGGCCCTCCCGGCCGACCGCGAGGAAGGCCGTCACCACCAGGGCGAAGGTGCCCATCGCCAGCGCGGCGTCCAGCTTGCCGTGCAGCTCGGCCTTCAGGTGCCGCGCGGTGCGGCGCATCCAGAAGACCATCCAGGTGACCAGGCCGACCGCGACGATCGACAGGCTGCCGCCCAGCGCCTCCTGCGCCTCGAAGGTCAGCTGCGTCGAGCCGTACTGCAGCACGGCACCGAAGGCCATGCTCAGCACGACGGCCGCGCTGATGCCGATCCAGACCGGCGCGAGGCGGTCCCGGCGGTCGGTCTTGACCAGATAGGCGATCAGGATGCAGACCACGAGGCTGGCTTCGAGGCCTTCCCGCAGACCGATCAGGTAGTTGCCGAACACAGGGGACTCCCGGGGGTGGAGGTGGTACGGGGCAGGGGCTCAGCCGAACAGGGCCTGGCCCCACCATTCGCCGGGCTTGCGGACACCGGGCGGGCACGCGAAGTGGCCGGAGCCGACGTGCACGATGTACTCGTTCAGCGCGTCGTTGGCGGCCAGCTTCGACTGCAGCGGCACGAAGGCCTTGCGGGTGTCGCGCTGGTAGGCGAGGAAGAACAGGCCGGCGTCGAGGCGGCCGAGGCCGTCCGTGCCGTCGGTGAAGGAGAAGCCGCGACGCAGGATCATCAGCCCGTTGTTGCTGTCCGGGTGCGCCAGGCGGACGTGCGCGTCGTCCTTCATGGCGGACAGGTCCGGGGTGTCCCGCTCCTTCTGCTTGCCGACCGGCGCGCCCTCCAGCTTGGAGCGGCCGAAGACGTCCTCCTGCTCCTGCAGCGAGGTGCGGTCCCAGGTCTCGATGGTCATCCGGATGCGCCGGGCGACCAGGTACGAGCCGCCGGTCATCCAGTCCTGGCCGTCGCCGGGGGCCGCCCAGACGTGCTCGGCCAGCGCCTTGGCGTCGGTGCCGGCGATGTTGTGCGTGCCGTCCTTGAAACCCATGAGGTTGCGCGGGGTCTGCGCCTCGGGGGTGGTCGAGGAGGTCTTGCCGAAACCGAGCTGCGACCAGCGGACGTTGACCACGCCCATGCCGATCCGGGCCAGGTTGCGGATCGCGTGCACGGCGACCTGCGGGTCGTCGGCGCACGCCTGCACGCAGATGTCGCCGCCGCTGCGCGCCGGGTCCAGCCGGTCGCCGGGGAACTTCGGCAGGTCGACCAGGGCATCGGGGCGCTTCGCCTTGATGCCGAAGCGATCCACGCCGTCCTTCTCGAACAGCGTCGGGCCGAAGCCGATGGTGAGGGTCAGACGGGAGGCCGGCAGGCCCAGGGCCTCGCCGGTGTCGTCCGGCGGCGCCTCCGGGATGCCGCCGGTGGCGCCGGTGCCGACCTCGCGGCCGCCGGTCATCGCCGCGGCGGCCTTCGTCCACTCCTTCAGCATCTTCACCAGGGCCTCGCGGTCCTTGGTGGCGACGTCGAAGGCGGCGAAGTGCAGGCGGTCCTGGACGGGCGTGGCGATGCCGGCCTGGTGGTCGCCGTAGAAGGGGATGTCGACGGTGGAGTCGATGCCGGGGGCGGCGGCGGGCGCACCCTCGTGCATGGTCGCGGCGGCGACCGAACCCGCGGCGGCCGCGCCGAGGGCGAGACCGGCGCCCGCCCAGCCGATGACGGCGCGGCGGGTGGGTGCGGCGTGGTCGGCGGCGGTGTCCGGGGCAGTGGGTTCGGCGGTCTCGGCGTCCACGGTTGTTCCTATCGGTCCTGTCTCGGCGGAAAGCCGCGGCGGCCGGGTCGGCCGCCGCGGCGGGGCGCTGGTGCGGTCGCCCGGCTTACTTGGCGACGACCGCGGCGGCCAGCTTCGACAGCGGCTCGCCCAGGGAGTTCACCGCGTCCGAGAAGACCTTGCGCTCGGGCTCGGTGACCTTGTCGTACGAGGTGTAGACCTCGCCCTGCTTGTACTTGGCGAGCAGCGCCTTGATGGCGGCGAACTCGGTGTCGAGGGTCTTGACGAGGGCGGCGTCCTTCTCGGCGACGACCGGCTTCAGCAGCTCGTACGCCTTCTCGGCACCCTCGACGTTGCCCGCGAAGTCGGACAGGTCGGTGTGCGAGTAACGGTCCTCCTCGCCGGTGACCTTGCCGGTGGCGACCTCGTCCAGCAGCTCCTTGGCGCCGTTGGCCATCGAGGTCGGGGTGATCTCGGCCTTGGGGACGCGGGTCTGCCAGTCCTTCAGGTCCGTCACCAGCTGGTCGGCGAGCTTCTTCTCCTCGTCGCCGATCTTGTTGTCGGCGAACAGGGACTTCTCCAGGCGGTGCCAGCCCGTCCAGGTCTGGCCGGCCTCCAGGCCGTCCTCGCGGACGTCGGTCTTCGGGTCGATGTCGCCGAAGCTCTCGGCGATCGGCTCGGTGCGCTCCCAGCCCACGCGGGACGGGGCGAACAGCGACTTGGCCTTCTCGGCGTCACCGGCCTTGATGGCCTCGGCGAACTGGGTCACCACCGGGATGGTGGCGTCGGCCTGCTCCTGCGCGTACTTGCGGTACGCCTCGACCGCGGCGGCCAGACGCGGGTCGGCGGCCTTCGCGGCCGAGTCGCCGCCACCGGTGACGGTGATCTTCTGGCGGATGCCGTCGCCGGTCATGCCCGGCTTGCAGGCGATCTCGTACTCGCCGGCCTTGATCTCGGTGTGGACGGTCGCCTTGGTGCCCGGGCCGATGTTCTCGCGCTCGGTGACGATCTTGTCGCCGGGGCCGTAGACGTAGACCTCGGTGACCTTGGAGCCCTTGTTCTCGACGGCGAGCTCGACCGTGCCGGCGGGGAAGCTGGTCCTGGAGACCTCGCAGGCGGTGTCGGAGGCGTTGACCTTGACGGCGTCCGCGGAGGACGACTCCTCCTTCTTCGAGCAGCCGGCCAGGGCGGCGCCGGCCACGGCGAGGGTCAGAAGCGTCGCTGCAGAGCGGCGGGCAGACATTGGCGTACTCCGAGGGTGCTGGTCGATTTCCGGCACCCAGACAGTAGGGGAAGCAAGCCTAACCTAACAACCTTTCGAACCGTCAGGTGGGAGCATCGAATCCCAGCCGTGACCTCGGCAGTTCACCCCCTCCGGGCCGCCCCCGCCCGGCCCGCGGACCGGTCCGGCACCCGGGCCGGACCTGCGCGGCAAGGATCGTTCGTCTGCCCCTGCATCCGCTGCGGAGCCGGGTCGACCCGGGTGTTCGGCGCCGCCGCGGCCGCCCCGGCGTTACCCAGGTCATACCGGGCGACGGCCGGGAAGGCCGGCTTCTTCCGGCCCGCCGGACGGCAGAACCGCTGCGCCCGCCGCGTACGCTCGAGGCGAGGAGGCATCGCCGATGGACAGTCAGGAATGGGACGCCCGCTACCGCGTCACCGAGCAGCTCTGGGGTGTCGAACCCAACCGCTGGGTCGTCCGCGAGTGCGCTGACCTGCCGCCCGGCCGCGCCCTCGACCTCGCCGCGGGCGAGGGGCGCAACAGCATCTGGCTCGCCGAGCGGGGCTGGCACGCCACCGCCGTCGACTTCTCCGCCGTCGCCCTCCACCGCGGCCGGGCCCTCGCCGCCACCCGCCCCGGCGGCACCGCCGACCGGATCGACTGGGTGCACGCCGACGTCCTCACCCACACCCCGGAGCCCGGCGGCCACGACCTCGTCCTCGTCGCCTACCTCCAGATCCCCGCCGACGACCGCCGCACCGCACTGCGCAGCGCCGCCGGGGCACTCGCCCCCGGCGGCACCCTGCTGGTGGTCGGTCACGACACCGCCAACCTCACCGAGGGCGTCGGCGGCCCGCAGGACCCGCGCGTCCTCTTCACCCCGGCCGACGTGCTCGCCGACCTGGCCGGCCTCGGCCTGGAGACCGTCCGCGCCGAGCAGGTGCGCCGCTCCGTGGCCGCCCCCGACGGCCGCGGGACGACGGGCGAGGCCGTCGACGCACTCGTCCGGCTGCGCCGGCCCGTGCGCTGACCCGCCCCGCCCGTCTCGTCCCACCCGCCCCGGCTCAGCGCTCAGCGCGGCCTGCGCCGGGCCCTGCGCGGCGAGGCCTCCAGTGCCTGGAGCCCGCCGGCCCGGAACCTGTCCCGCCAGGCGGCCACCAGCGCCGCCGAGTGCCCGAGCCGCCCGGCGGCATCCTCCGCGGAGGCGTGCTCGCAGGCCAGGACGATCCGGGCGCGCAGGGCGAGCCCGCGGTCCGGCGCATTGGGCGAGGCCCAGGAGCTCAGTACGGCGCGGTCCGGCTCGGCGATCCGGCGGGCGGCCGCGGCCGACCGGGGCTGCCGGTCGCCGGGCAGGATCGCCTGGCTGTCGGCGTACCGGAGTTCGGCGCTCTCGTCGGCGATCCGGAAGGCGGTGCCGATCAGCGGCCGGCCGTGCTGGTCGGCGATGGTGCGCCTGACCTCCAGCCCGTCGGGTGCGGCGTGCTCGGCGGTGCCGCGGGCGAGCTGGACGCTGTCGGCGGCCCGTAACCGCAGCCCGGCCGCGGCCGCCCAGCCGTACAGGTCGCCGAGGTCGGCGTCCTGGCCGGACTCCGCGGGTGCCTCGCCGAGCGCCCAGACGGCCCGTCCGAGCTGCGGCACCAGGACGGTCAGCACCGGTGCGAACCAGGAGCGCGCCGACTGGAGCGTCCGCCCCTCGGTGTCCCGCAGCCGGTGGTCGTAGGTCAGGGCGGCCCGCCCTGCGGGCAGTTCCAGTGCGGCGGCCGCCCAGTGCTCGGGTTGTCGGCGCAGCAGCCGGCCGTGGCCGGTGGCCGCCCGCGCCGGGCGCAGGAACGAGCCCGGGAAGGCGTGCGCCGGGGCCGGCCCCGGCGAGGGCCGGGCGGCCTGCCCGTCCCGTGGCGCGAGTACGTAGGTGCCGAGGTGGTCCCCGGCGACGCAGCCCTGCGTCCGCAGGTGCTGCAGTGCGGCCCGTACCGTCTGCCGGTTCACTCCGTACTCGGTGGCGAGCTGCCGCTCCGACGGCAGGTTCTGCCCCACCGGGAACCGCCCCCTCCGGATCTCGTCCCCCAGATCGCGCGCGATGTCCAGGTACGCCGGCGAACGGCGTTCCGTCTGTTGTCCAGGCATGCCGAGGAGACCCCCACTGGTCGTATCCGTAGCGCTACCCCATGACTGTGCACCGTCAGCATAGGGCACTGGTCTGGACCATTGGTCTGCTGCGGGTGAATCTTCCGTGCAGGCGCCGGACATTGGGGCCTGGAGCGGTCCCCGTCGCGCCGGGTGCGGCCGAACGGGCGATCTTCCACCGCGCATTGGCCCAGCCGCTGTCGCGGTGCCGGTCAAACGCTCGCAGACTCGGAGACCGGGGGTGAGATCGAGTGAGAGGCTGTCCAGTGAAGCTCGTCGTACGTCATCTCGTCGTCGCCACCACCGCGGCCTCCGTCGCCCTGGGCATGGCTTCCTGCGGAAGCGCCAAGCAGTCCTCGGGCGGTACTGCTTCCGGCGCCGCCTCCGGCGGCACGGTCAAGGTCGGTCTGCTCCTTCCGGAGACCAAGACCACCCGTTACGAACAGTTCGACCGCCCGCTGCTCGAGGCCGGGATCAAGGAACTGATCCCCAACGCGCAGATCGACTACTACAACGCCAACCAGGACGCGACCCTCCAGCAGACGCAGGTCGACACCGCCCTCACCAAGGGCAACCAGATCCTCGTCCTGGACGCGGTCGACTCCAAGGCCATCCAGTCCTCCGTCCAGAAGGCCCACGACGCCGGCGTCAAGGTCATCGCCTACGACCGCCTCGCCCAGGGCCCGGTCGACGCCTACGTCTCCTTCGACAACCACAAGGTCGGCCAGCTCCAGGGCGAGGCCCTGGTGAAGGCTGTCGGCGACAAGGCGGGATCCGGCCAGATCATCATGATCAACGGCTCGCCGACCGACCCCAACGCGGGCCAGTTCAAGGCCGGTGCGCACTCCGCCATGGACGGCAAGCTCAAGATCGGCAAGGAGTACGACACCCCCAACTGGGACCCGAACAACGCCAACCAGGAAGCCGCCGCAGCCATCACCGCGATCGGCGCCCCCAACGTGGTCGGCGTCTACTCCGCCAACGACGGCATGGCCGCCGGTATCGCCACCGCGCTCAAGGCATCCAACCTCAGCGTCCCGCTGACCGGTCAGGACGCCCAGCTCGACGCCGTCCAGCGCATCCTCGCCAACACCCAGACGATGTCGATCTACAAGCCGTACCAGCCGGAGGCCGACGCCACCGCCGCGATCGTCGCGGCCTTCGCCAACGGCGCCGCCCCCTCGGCCTCCGCCGTCCCGACCACCTCGACCAGCGGCAGCGGCCACAAGGTCCCGTCCAACCTGATCACGCCCATCGTGCTCACCAAGGACAACATCAACGACACCGTCGTCAAGGACGGCCTCTACACCACCCAACAGATCTGCACCCCCGACTACGCCCAGGCCTGCAAGGACGCCGGACTGCAGTGACGCGCGCCCCCGTGCCCGTCGACCCACAAGGGAGTTGATGTCCGTGGCAGGCCCACCCGTCCTGGCACTGCGCGACGTCTCGAAACGCTTCGGCGCCGTGCAGGCGCTGACCGACGTCGAGCTCGAAGTGCACGCAGGCGAGGTCGTCGCCCTGGTCGGCGACAACGGCGCCGGGAAGTCCACCCTGGTCAAGGCGATCGCCGGCGTGTACGTCCCCGACGACGGCGTCCTCGAGTGGGAGGGACGGCCGGTGACCGTCCACCGCCCGCAGGACGCCCAGCACCTCGGCATCGCCACCGTCTACCAGGACCTCGCGCTCTGCGACAACCTGGACGTGGTGGGCAACCTCTTCCTCGGCCGCGAGCTCCGCCGCATCGGCATCCTGGACGAGGTCGCCATGGAGAAGCGCTCGCGCGAACTCCTCAGCACCCTCTCCATCCGCATCCCGAGCGTGCGCATCCCCATCGCCTCGCTCTCCGGCGGCCAGCGGCAGACCGTTGCCATCGCCCGCGCCCTGATCGGCGACCCGAAGATCGTCATCCTGGACGAGCCCACCGCCGCCCTGGGCGTCGAGCAGACCGCCCAGGTCCTCGACCTGGTCGAGCGCCTGCGTGACCGCGGCCTCGGCGTCATCCTCATCAGCCACAACATGGCCGACGTCATGGCCGTCTCCGACCGGATCGCGGTGCTCCGCCTGGGCCGCAACAACGGCATCTTCGACCGCCGCGCGACCAACCAGGAGGAGATCATCTCCGCGATCACCGGCGCCACCGACAACGCCGTCACCCGCCGCAAGGCCCGAGGGCAGGAGGGCCAGCAGTGAGCAGCGACAACACCGGCGGCACCGGCGGCGGCGACCAGCAGCCGTACGAACGCCAACCGCTGCCCGAGGACAGCATGCCCAAGGGCGGCGTCAACGCCCCCGTCCCGGTCGCCGCCGACGCCACCCCCGCCGTCGACCCCCGCCTGATCGTCCGACAGGAGGGTCTGCACGGCTACCTCGACGAGTTCAAGCGCCGGATCGCCAGCGGCGAACTCGGCTCACTGCCGGTCGTCCTCGCCCTGATCATCATCTGGGCGGTTTTCGGCAGCCTGGACTCGACCTTCCTCTCCGCCCAGAACCTCTCCAACCTCTCGCAGCAGATCGTCGGCACCGGCATGATCGCCATCGGCGTCGTGTTCGTGCTGCTGCTGGGCGAGATCGACCTGTCGGTCGCCTCGGTCAGCGGCCTGTGCGCGGCGATCTACGCGGTGCTCAACGTCACCAACGGCGTCAACGCCTGGGTGGCGATGTTCGTCGCGGTCGCCGGCGGTGCGGTGGTCGGCTTCATCCAGGGCTTCTTCTTCGCCAAGGTCGGCGTGCCCGCCTTCGTGGTCACCCTCGCCGGCAACCTCGGCTGGAACGGCCTGATGCTGCAGATCCTCGGCGCCACCGGCACCGTCAACCTCTCCGGCAACGACATCGTCTCCCGGCTCTACAGCACCATCTACAGCCAGCAGATCGCCGCCTACGGGCTGGCGGCGGTCGGCGTACTGCTCTTCCTCGGCGCCTCACTGGTGGACGCACGGCGCAGACAGGCCGCCGGGGTGCCCTCCAGGCCGATGGCCGACATCGCGCTGCGGACCGCGGTGCTGGCGATCGTCGCCTTCCTCGCGGCGTACACGCTCAACCAGTACAAGGGCCTGCCGCTGGCCCTGCTGATCTTCCTGGTCTTCATCGTGGTGCTGGACTTCGTGCTCCGCCGCACCACCTACGGCCGTCAGATCTTCGCCCTCGGCGGCAACATCGAGGGCGCCCGCCGGGCCGGTATCAACGTGGCCTGGATCAGGATCTCGGTGTTCGCCATCGCCTCGGCGATGGCGGCGGTCGGCGGTCTGTTCCTGGCCGCACAGATCCAGTCGGCGAGCCAGACCTCCGGCGGCGGCAACCTGCTGATGAACGCCATCGCCGCGGCGGTCATCGGCGGCACCAGCCTCTTCGGCGGCCGCGGATCGACCTGGTCGGCACTGCTCGGTGCGCTGGTGATCGGCTCGATCCAGTCCGGCATGAACATCATGGGCCTCAGCAACGCCATCCAGTTCATGATCACCGGTGCGGTCCTGCTGGCGGCAGCGATCATCGACTCGCTGTCGCGCCGCACCCAGAAGGCGGCCGGCCGGGCCTGACCCCGGACGGCCGGTACGGCCTCTCCCCACCGCGTCCACCGGCGGACGCGTGCGGGGAGGGGTCGTCCGCATGCGCGCGGCCCCGGCCGTCTCAGGCGGTGGCGGCCAGGTGCTTGTAGAAGAAGGTGCTCGGGCGGAGCGTGCCCGCCGGGTCGGCGGCGTAGTCGGGGACGGCGCCCAGGGCAGTCCAGCCCGCCCTGCGGTAGAGCCGCTCGGCGGGGCTTCCGGTCTCGGTGTCCAGCAGCAGGAGGGTACGGCCGCGGTCGGCGGCGGCCCGCTCGGCGAGGGTCAGCAGTGCGCCGCCCAGGCCCCGGCCGCGGGCGCCGCTGTGCACCAGCAGCTTGCCGATCTCGGCGCGGTGCGCGCCGTTCGGGTACTGCGCCAGGGCGAGGCTGACCGTCCCGGTGGGCCGGTCGGACGGGCCGGCCGCCCACACCAGCAGGCTGCCCGCCGCGACGGCCGCCGCCCGGGAGCGCCACCAGTCGGCGGCCTCGACGGTGGTCAGCCGGGCGGGGAAGCCGACCGAGGCGCCGCCGCGGACGGCGTCGACCAGCAGCTCGGCCAGGCCCGGGGCGGCGGCCTGCAGACGCTCGGCGGTGAGGAGTTCGGGGGTGGGGAGTTCGGCGGTGGACACGGGCGTCCCTTCGGGGCTGGGCTGTCGGTCTGCCGCGCGGGCAGTGACGGGCGGGCAGGCGATGTGCGGGCGGTGTTGTGCGGGCGGTGCGGCCGTCAGGGCATGACGAGGGCGAGGACGTAGCGGGCCGGCTCCGGGCCCGGGCAGTGGAAGGCGGAGCGGCCCCACAGCCGGAAGCGCAGGCAGTCGCCGGGGGTCAGCCGGTGCGTCCGCTCCTGGACGGTGAGCTCCAGCAGCCCGGAGAGCAGCCACAGGTGCTGCTCCAGGCCGGGCACCGACGGGCCGTCGTAGTCGATCGCGGCCCCGGCCGGAAGGGTGCCCTCGAGCAGTTCGCCGCGCAGGCCGGCCAGCGGCGGCGAGACCGAGCGCCGGACGAAGCCGGAGGCCGGGTCCGTCCAGACCGGCTGGTCGGCGGCGCGCACCAGGCCGCTGCCGTTCTCCTCGACCTCGGCGAGCAGCTGGGACATCGTGCGGCCGTAGGCGCGGCAGAGCCGGCCGAGCAGGGCCGCGGTCGGGCTGATCTCCGCGCGCTCCAGCCGGGAGAGCGTCGAGCGGCTGACGTCCGCGCGCAGCGCGAGCTCGTCCAGTGACCAGCCTTCGGCGGTGCGCAGCTCGGCGAGGCGGGCGGCCAGCCGAAGGTCCAGCGGGTCCTCGGATCTCATATCCGGGACTGTATCCCAGATTCGGGAGGGTTCTCCAGGTCGGCCGGACAGCCGGGGCCGACCTATCGTGGAGGGGCGTGGGGGCCGGTACGAGGAGCGAGCGATGGAACCGGACAACGGGCAGTTGACCGTCTCGGTGCAGCGTTCGGCGCACGGCGTGGTCGTCCGACCCCAGGGAGAACTGGACCGGGACGGCGAGGTGCCCATGCGCGAGGCCCTGGAGCAGGCCGTCGCGGCGTCGCCCGGTCTGCTCGTCGTCGACTGCGGCGGGCTCACCTTCTGCGACTCGGCCGGCCTCGACCTGATCTTCGGTGCCCGCAGCGTCGTCGAGACGGCGGGCGGCGCCCTGGTCCTCGCCGACCCGGGCCCCGCCGTCACCGGCCTGCTGGAGATCGCCGGGGCCGACGAGGTGCTCAGGGTCTACGGCACGGTCGCCGAGGCGCTCGCCGCCGGCGAGCACTGACCGGTCGGCGAGCACTGACCGGTCGGTGGGCACCGACCGGTGGGTGGGCACCGACCCCCCGGGAGGCGCCCGGGTGCCGGGGATAGGCTCGTTCCGTGAGTGACGACATGTCGGCGGAACCGCTCCCCGCAGCGGCCTCGGGGTTCGAGCGCGGTACGGACGGGCCCAAGGTGATCGTCGCGGGGGCGGACGGCTCGGAGGCCTCCTGGCGGGCGGTCGCCTACGCGGCCGGGCTCGCCCGGCGGCAGAACGCGCTGCTCGCCGTCGTCTTCGTGCAGCCCGTGCTGGGGGCGGCCGCCGCTTTCGGCCTGCCGGTCGCCGAGACCACCGGCGCCGTAGCCGACGAGCTGCTCGCCGAGATCCGCTCCGGCGTCGAACGGCTCCGCGGCATCTACGAGATGCGCTGGCAGTTCCTCACCTTCCCCGGCGACCCCTACAGCGGGCTGGTGCGCGCCGCCGACGAACTCAAGGCCGACGCCGTGGTCGTCGGCGCCTCCGAGAGCGCCGGGCACCGGATCATCGGCTCCGTCGCCGTCCGCCTGGTAAAGGCCGGCCGCTGGCCGGTCACCGTGGTGCCCTGACGCCTGCGGTGGACCGGACGTCCGGGCCGCCGCGGCCGGGCCGGTTCAGGCGGTGCGGCGGACCTTGAGGGCCCAGAGGACCAGGGGCACCTGCAGGGGCAGGCGGGCGGCGGCGATCTCGCGCCACGGGGAGGGGCGGTGCCGCCAGTCGTACGCCATCTTGACGTTGGCCGGGAAGACCGCGGCGAACAGCCCGGCCGCGGCGAGCGCCCCCGCGGCTCTGGTGCGCGGTGCCAGGACGGCTGCGCCGACCGCGAGTTCGGCCACCCCGCTGGCGTACGTCCAGGCCCGCGGCGAGCCCGGCAGGGAACGCGGCACGATCGCGTCGAACTGCCGCGGCGCGGCGAAGTGCGCCACTCCGGCGCCGACCAGCAGACCGCCCAGGGCGCGGGCGGACGGGGAACGGACGGGCATCGCGGGACCTCCGGGCGGCGGGACGGCAGTTGTTACCCGACAGTAGTGTCCGCCGGGTGCCGCTGGGAAGGCGCGCCCCGCCCCGACCGGGCGACCGCCCTGGCACACTGCCGCTGTGGAGCTCCTCCTGGTGTCCGACACCCACGTCCCCACCCGCGCCCGTACCCTCCCCGGCGAACTGCTGGACCGGATCGCCGCCGCCGACGCCGTGGTGCACGCCGGCGACTGGACGGACACCGCCGCCCTCGACCTCTTCGAGAGCCGCGCCCGCCGCCTGATCGCCGTCCACGGCAACAACGACGGCCCCGACCTCCGCGCCCGCCTCCCCGAGACCGCCCGCGCCGAACTCGACGGCCTGGTACTCGGTGTCGTCCACGAGACCGGCCCGGCCCGCGGGCGGGAGGAACGCTGCGCCGCCGCGCACCCGGGCCTGGACGTCCTGGTGTTCGGGCACAGCCACATCCCCTGGGACACCACCACCGCGGGCGGCATGCGGCTGCTCAATCCCGGATCGCCGACCGACCGGCGGCGCCAGCCGCACTGCACCTACATGACCGCCCGGATCGAGGCGGGCCGGCTCGTCGACGTGGTGCTGCACCGGCTGCCGCCGCGCAGCACGACGGCGGGCGGTTGAACCCCGCCCGCCGTCGTCGCCCTGCTCCCCGCGGCTGTCAGCCGACGAAGCCCAGTGCGGCCACCGCGCCGATCGCGCCGAGCCCCATGAAGACCGGCATCAGCACCTTGATCTCCACCCAACTGCCGGCCCGGAAGCGCATCGCCTTCGGCGGGCCGATCGGGTACCAGCGCTTGCGGCCGATCGGGATCGGCCACAGCACCGGGCAGCCGGAGACCGTCAGCGCATCGCCCAGGCAGTGCACCAGCGCGCCGAGCGCGACCGGCAGGCCGATCCACAGGTAGTCCTGGCCGGGCTGGTCGAACAGCCAGTTCGCGCCGTTGCCCGGCTTGTCGAGGACGCTCGCCAGCGTCCAGGCGCTGGTCGCGCCGAGCAGCCACACCAGGATGTCGCTGGACATCCGGGCCTGCCGCCACAGCAGGCCCTCCACCGCCAGCACCATGTGGATGAACAGCACCACCAGGACGCCCCAGCGCTCGCCGTACGCGGAGAACAGCGAGGCCACCACGCCCGACAGCGCCGCCCAGAGCCAGGTGTGGGTCAGCGTGCGGTGACCGCCGTTGCGACGCGGGTCGCCCTTGCCGCGGGTCGCCTTGTAGGTCGCGGCGCCGATCTTGTCGATGACCTCGCACAGGCCGCGCGAGAGCGGGCCGAACGCGCGGGAGACGGTCGCCGCCTTGTGGTCGAGGTCGGGCGCGAGCGCGGCGCCCGCCGATATCAGTGCACCCGCCAGCAGGACGGGCCAGGGCATGGGCCGGTCCAGCGTGTACGCGGCCGCTCCTGCGGCCAGCCAGGCCGCCGCGCCGGAGAGCGCGTGTGCCGGTCCCATCATGGTGTTTCCCACCCCATCGCACGGTACGGGCGCCGTTGCGCGCCCCGGTAGGGGCGCAGCATAGCCGAGCCGGTCAAAGGCCCTGCCGGGGCCCCTGACTGCCGGTCACCGGCCCCGAGGGGGCAGTCGGTCGGGCCCGGAGCTCCGTACTCGGACGACCGCTCCCGACGGACGGCCGCCGTGGATCAGCGGGCCCCGGCGCGCCGCTCCAGGGCCTCCGCGCGCCACTCCAGGGCGTCCCGCCCGGCCTCCTCGACCACGCCGACCGGGTCGGCGGCCAGCCGCTCCAGCAGCTCGACGGTGCCGGGAGTGGACCAGTTCCAGACGGTGTGGGCGAGCTCCGCCCGCACCCCGGGGTCGGGGTGATCGGCGAGCACCGCCAGCTGCTGCACCGGCCCCTTGCGGCGCCGCCGCAGGCCGAACCAGTGCAGCAGGTCGAGCAGCACGGCCGGATCGCCCGCCTCGCCGGCGGCCTCCAGCCGGGCGAGCAGCACCCGGGTCGGGGCCGGCGGGCCGTCCAGCGGGTGCGGCAGGCGTTCGCGCAGCCGCCGGCCGCCGTACTCGCCGCGGACCCGGCAGCCGTCGCACTGGCAGGGCCGCCGGCCGTGCGAACCGGGGAAGTACCGCCAGCCGGTCACCTGCGGGGCCGTCCGGACGCGGTGGATCTCCGCGGCGGACACCGACCGCGGCAGGAACACCTCCCAGCCGCGCGGGTCGTCCATCGCCGCCAGCCGGCCGGCGGCCTCGGCCGCCGTCACCTCCTCGCCGGTCTGCCCGAAGTGCCGGACCGTCACCGGCTCGGCGTCCGCCAGCCGGAAGTGCACCGCGACCAGCCCGCCCCGGGTGCCGAAGCGGGCCAGCTCGCGCAGCCACTGATGGGTGAGCGTGTACGAGGGCAGCACCGGGAAGCAGTGCACGCCGCGCGACCCGCGGCCGGTGGCCCGGATGCCCGTACGCCTGATCCGCGGCGCACGGGCCGCCGAGGTGAGATGGACGAAGATCGGCACGGCAGTCAGACTAACGGCCGGTCATGACAGACCGTCCGGGCCGGTGGCCCGCCGGGCGGTGGCCGAGACGGTCGCCAGCCGGGCCGCGAGTTCGGGCCGGGCCGCCCAGAACTCCGCGGGGCGCCCGGCCAGTGCCGCCAGGAGGTCGCCGGGGCCGAGATCGCCCTCGGCTGCCGGGTCCGCCTCCAGCAGGTCCAGTGCCACCGGCACCAGGAAGGGCAGGCCGACGTTCTGGCCGATCAGCAGCCGCAGCCCCTCGGTTCCCAGGTCATGCAGCGGCAGCCGGTGCAGGGCGTGCGCGGTGGCGACCAGGCGCGTGGTGTCCGGCCCCGGGGAGGGCCAGGCGCCCTCGAGGTCGTCCAGGGAACGGCCGAGATCCGGCGCCCCTCCAGCGTGCTCAGCAGTCACAGCCGCAGTCGCAGCAGTCACAGCCGTCGCACGAGTCGCAGCAGTCGCAGTCGCAATTGCAGTCGCAGTTCCGCTGGCACCAGCCGTCCTTCTTCTCCCGGCTCCACGGGTCCTCGTGCTCGCAGCACATCAGCTGGCAGGTGCAGGCCATCGTGGCCCACACCGCGCAGCCCGCGAGGCCGGAGCGGCGCGGCTTCTTCGGGGGGAGGGGCGTCGGCGGCTCGCCGATCAGCGGGCCGCCCGGGTGCGGGGCGTGTGCGGTGACCGAGCAGCCCGCGCCGTGGCCGAAGACCCGGTCGACGGCCAGCCCGGTCTCGTGGGCGAGCAGCCGGTGCACCAGCGCCCGCTCGGCGAACTCGACGTCCTTCAGCGCCAGCCGGATGCCGTGCACCGCGTCCCGGCACAGCCGCTCGACCTCGGCCCGGCCGGTGCCGGTGGCGGTCAGCGGGTTCCACAGGCCGGCCGCCGCGTCCGCCTGCTCGTCCTCGGCGGCGTCCAGCAGGTGCGCGAGGCGCCCGAACAGCCGCCCGGCCTCGGCCAGTGCCGCCGCATTGCCCGGTCGGCCGGCGAGCACGGCGGTGTGCGCGAACGCCGCCGCCGTCGCCGTCTCGGTCGGCTCGGTCACCAGCAGCACCGAGGAGCCGGGCCCGGCCGCCCGCTCCAGCTCCGTCTGCCGGCCGGCCGCGTCCAGCAGCACCGCGGTGTCGAAGCCCAGACCCGCACCACCGCCCGCGCTCTGCCTGTCCCAGCGCCGGGCCACCGCGCGGGCCCCGGCGGCGACCGGCCGCCGCGCGAACACCCCGTCCGCGTCCAGCACGTGGTCGCGGACCTTGACCGAGGCCAGCGCCAGCGACACCGCGGCGGCGAGCCGCGCACCCTCGCCGCGGGCGACCTCGGCGGTACGCATCCCGCGCAGCGGGCAGGGGCCCGCCGTCCGCCGCCCGTCGGCCACCCGCGGGGCCTGCGCCTCGACCAGGACGGATATCACCAGGCCGTCGTAGTTGGTGGCCGTCCTGGCCAGCTGCCCGTGGTCGTCGCGCAGTGCCAGGCACAGCCCGCACAGGTGCGCCGTCCACGAGTTGTGCAGTGCCTCCGACAGGCTGTGCCGGCACGGCCTGATGATTCCGAACACCGTTCCCCCTCCCCGTCCGCGGCCTTGCAACACCGCGGGTGAACGGCCGTCATCCTAGGGCTTGTCTGACAATTCGCGCTGGGCGGGAATTGTCAGACGAGCCCTGTGGGGTCGCCCCGGACACCCCCACAGCCCCGCCCGGCTCCGGCTTGCCGAGGCGGACCGTCCGGGAGACGGTCGAGGGGGCACCGCAGGGGCGGTCGGCCCGGCGGGCCGGGGACTTCCGGCACTCCCGCCCGGGGCCGGCCCGCGATGGACTGGCGGCAGCAGGCCCCGCCGACCCCGGCGCCGCACCCGCACCCGCTCGACCCGGGAGGACACCGCCATGAAGGCCGCCGTCGTACGCGACTTCACCGCACCGCTCGCCATCGAGGACCGCCCCCGCCCGGAGCCGGCCCCGCACCAGGTCCTGGTCCGCATCGAGGCGTCCGGCCTGTGCCACACCGACATCCACGCGGCCCGCGGCGACTGGCCCGTCCGCCCCACCCCGCCGTTCGTCCCCGGGCACGAGGGCGTCGGCATCGTCGAGCGGACCGGAGCACAGGTCCGGCACGTCCGGGTCGGCCAGCGGGTGGCCATCCCCTGGCTCGCCGACGCCTGCGGCCGCTGCGACCACTGCGTCTCCGGCTGGGAGACGCTCTGCCTGCAGCAGCACAACTCCGGCTACTCGGTGGACGGCGCGTACGCCGAGTACGCCGTCGCCCACGGCGACTACGTGGTGCCGGTGCCGGACGGCATCGACCCGCTGGACGCCGCACCGCTGTCCTGCGCCGGGGTCACCACCTACAAGGCCGTCAAGGTCGGTGGCGCCCGCCCCGGCTCGCGGGTGCTGGTCTCCGGCATCGGCGGCCTCGGCCACCTCGCCCTGCAGTACGCGCGGCTCGCCGGCGCCGAGACGATCGCCGTCGACGTCACCGACGAGAAGCTCGACCTCGCCCGCGAACTCGGCGCCGACCACCTCGTCGACGCCCGCAAGCAGGACGTCGCCGCCGAGGTCCAGAAGCTCGGCGGCGCCGACGCCGCCATCGCGCTCGCCGTCAGCAACGCCTCGTTCCGGGCCGCGTACGGCGCGCTGCGCCGCGGCGGGACGCTGGTGCTGGTCGCCCTGCCGCCCGAGGGCACGCTGGAGATCCCGGTCTTCGACACCGTCCTCAACGGGACGAAGGTGGTCGGCTCGATCGTCGGCACCCGGCAGGACCTCGCCGAGGTGTTCCGGCTGCACGAACTCGGCCGCACCCGGGTGATGCGCGAGTCCCGCAGGCTGGAGGAGGTCAACGCCTGCTTCGAGGAGGTCCTGGCGGGCAGGGTCGCCGCCCGGCTGGTGTTCGACCTGAGCTGAGGCGGTGCCGCACACCGCGGACGGGCCCGTGCAGGTTTCAGACCGCCAGGTAGCCGCCCGGTTCGGCGGCGAACAGGGGGCCGGCCGGGCCGGCCACCCGCCAGGCGGGGGCGGGGCGCGAGCCCGTCGTGTCGGGCGGTACCGACAGTACGGTGCCCGAGTCGAAGGCCAGCTCCAGGCCGCCCGAGCGGGTCACCGAGGCCGCCGCCACCCGCGCACCGGTCAGTGCGGCGAGCGCGGCGGACGGCCGCAGCGTCAGGCCGGGGTAGAAGTGCTCCACCTCGGCGGCCGTCCGCAGCCGGAAGTCGTTCTCCACCGTCAGCACCACACCGCCGGCCAGCGTCACCGTCAGCCGTCCGGCCGCCGCGACCGCCTCCACCCGCAGGCCGTCCAGCACGGATTCGATCTCGCGGACCACGGAACCTCCTCGGACGGGCGGCGCTGGCCGCTCCATTGTGACGCCGCCCGGTGCCGGCGTCATGCCGGTCCGGCCGCCGGCACGCCGTTGACCAGCTCGATCGCGCCACCCGGCCCGCCCCGCCGGGCCAGGCACGCCGCCACCCGCGGCCCGGCCTCCGCGGCGGGCACCGCGTCCGGGCGGGCGCCGCCGCCCAGTCGGCCGCCGTCGAAGACGTACACCAGCTGCGGCATCGCCCCGGCGTCGGCGGGCAGCCAGTCCAGGCCGAGCAGCCGGCCGGGCGGCCGGACCGGGCCGAGGCGTTCCCGCAGCAGCCGGGCCGCGGCCCCGCGCGGCGTCTCGCGGTCCGCCGCCACCGGGCCCTCCGCGGAGACCGCCCGGCCGGCGCCGTCGGTGGCGAGCACCTGGACGAGCGCCCGGATACGCGGCCGGGTCGCGATGTACGTCCGGCGGTCCAGCGGCGGCGTCACCGGCGGCCGGTCGCCGCCCGCGAGCGCCAGCCCGGCCGCCCGGGTGTACGGCGGCGCCGGGAGGGGCGGCAGCAGGGCCGCCGCGGGCCCCACCGGCCGGCTGTCCTCCAGCTCCACCGGCTCCGACCCGGCCGTGGCCCGCAGGCAGGCCGCGACCCGGCGGGACAGCTTCGGCGGCAGCGCCGACATCGCCTGCCGCGGGGTCACGAACGCGTACCCGCCGATCTCGTCCTCCTGCAGCCGCACCGCGGCCAGCTCCGCAGCGGTCGGCGCCGGGGCCCAGTACAGGAAGGACACGATCGGCGGCCGGGACCTCGCCATCGCCCAGTCCACGCTCGCCAGCCCCTGCAGCCGCGGACGCAGCGCCATCTCCTCCAGCAGCTCGCGGACGGCCGTCTCCCGCAGCGTCGCGTCCTGCAGCTCCCACCCGCCGCCGGGCACCTCCACCGGGTGCTCGTGTTCGTACACCGCCCGGACGACCATCAGCCGCCCCGCGCCGTCCCGGAACAGCACTCCCGCCGCCGCCAGCGGAAACGGGCCGCCGCCACCGCCCCACCCCATGCCGCCGCCCTCCGTGTGCCACCCGCGTCGCCGCCGGTCCTCACGGACAGCATCCAGGACACTCCGGAGCGTACGCACGCCGTCGGGGGCCCGGCGGGCGAACATGGCCGGATGGCCGTCACCTACCGCAGGATCCACGGCGCACCGGGCCCCGACGAGGGCGTGCGCGTACTGGTCGACCGGCTCTGGCCGCGCGGCCTGGCCAAGGAGGAGGAGGCGGGCTTCGACGAGTGGCTGCGCGCCGTCGCCCCCAGCACCGACCTGCGCCGGTGGTACGGGCACGACCCGGACCGGTGGGCGGAGTTCCGCAGCCGCTACCTGGCCGAGCTGGAAGAGCCGGAGCAGGCCGGGGCCCTCGCCCACCTGCGCGAGCTGGCCGGCCGCGGCCCGCTCACGCTGCTCACCGCGACCCGCGAGGCGGACCGCAGCCACGCCGCGGTCCTGGCGGACCTGCTCTCCGCAGAAGCCTGACCGCTCAGCCGCAGCTCAGGTGCACCAGAACAGGATCGGCGTGCACGACTTCGAGGGCCGCGGCGAGGGCTTGTCGCGTGTGGGCTTCGAGGTCGCCGTGGCGGTCGGCGCCGTGCTGCCCTGCGTGGCGGAGGCGGTGGGCGCGGTCGAGGCCGTGGCGGAGCCGCTGGCCCTGGCACTCGCGGACCTCGAGGGCTTCACCGAGACCGTGGGGGAGGGGGCGGCCGAAGTGGTGGCCGGAGCGGCGGTGGCGGTCGCGGCGGCCGTCGGCTGCGCTTCGTCCACCGGGGCGGTGATCGGGCGGGCCGCGCCGTTGCCGTCGGGGGCGGCCAGTGCCAGCATGCCGGCGCCGCCCAGGGCCAGTCCCGCCGCGGTCAGCAGGGCGGCGCGGCGCCTGCGCGGCGCGGGCCGCCGCCGGGCCCGGCGGCCCTGCGGCTCGCCGTCCGCGGGGTACGGGGGCGGGCCGGGCTGCTGTCCGCCGGGGGCGTAGTGCGGCGGCTCCGGGGCCGAGGCGGGCAGCACGGCCGTCGCGTCCATCGGCGCCGGGCCGCCGGGCCCTCCGCAGCCGGGGCAGGACAGTGCGCCGTTCAGATGGCGTCGGCACGGTGCGCAGTAGTCCATGGGATCTTCCGGGGTCGGTTCTCGCGCGGCTGGCGCGTACTTGCCACTGGACCCTACGCACGGCACCCGAACGGCCGACAGGTGTCACGTGTGAGGCTTTCGAGGAGATCCGATGCGGTCCGCCGGCCGCTCGGCACGCACGCGAACGGGCCGACCGCCCCAACAGGACGGCCGGCCCGCGCGCTGTTCGGCCGGGTCGACGCTACGAGCCGGAGACCTCCAGCACCTGCGCGTACGGCGCCAGCTTGCGCAGCGACTCGATGCTCTTCATGCACTGCTCCCGCGACTCCTCCGGGTCGCCGGTGACGACGACCGAGCCGTTGCTGGCCTTCAGGCGGAAGCGGTGGTTGCCCGACTCGTCGACGTACAGCTCGAACTTGCCTGCCATGACGGATTTCACCTCTCGATCGGGGCCCCCCTCTCCGGGCACCGTAGGAGCAAGCCCCTTGCGCTGCATGCCAGATGAGGCATTCGGGTGGACATCGGACGGCTCGGTCTTCGGCGGCGGCATCCTGGACAACGCCCTCTTCGGGCCGTTTTCCTCGTCTCGCACGATCTGAGCGCAGGGCGCGGAGATCCACGGCAAAGCAGGGCCGGACCCGGGGCGTCGTGGGGAAGCCGCGACGGACCGGGCACGCGGCCTGTTCGGGCGCTCCGTACTGGAGAGCACGGCCCCATGACGTCCGTCGTGCGACGGGCGCGAGCTCCTCCGCCCGTACGCCGGCCGGTGCGGCCGGGTACCGCTCGGCGTCCAGGGCCGCGGCGCAGCCGGAGCCGGCGGCGGTGATGGCCTGGCGGTAGATGCGGTCGACCACGTCGCCCGCCCCGAAGAGGCCCGGGATGTCGGTGCGGGTGGCGGGTGCCTGCGCCTTCAGGCAACCCTCGTCGTCGAGGTCGGGCTGCCTGGTGAACGGCTCGGTGCGCGGGTCGTGGCCGATGGCGATGCCCTCGCGCACGTCGGTGTTCTCGCCCGTGGGGCGTCAGCTCCCCTGCTGCTCGGCGTCGATCTCGGCGATCAGGCTCTCGATCAGGCGCTTGATCTCGTCACGGATGGGGCGGACCGCCTCGACGCCCTGACCCGCCGGGTCGTCGAGCTTCCAGTCCAGGTACTTCTTGCCGGGGAAGTAGGGGCAGGCGTCGCCGCAGCCCATGGTGATGACGTAGTCGGAGGCCTGGACGGCCTCGGTGGTCAGCACCTTCGGCTTCTGGTCCGAGATGTCGATGCCGAGCTCGGCCATCGCGGCGACCGCCGACGGGTTGATCTGCTCCCCGGGCATGGAGCCGGCCGAGCGGACCTCGACGCGGTCACCGGCGAGGTGGCGCAGGAATCCGGCCGCCATCTGGGAGCGGCCGGCGTTGTGGATGCAGACGAACAGCACGGACGCGGAGGCGGTGGTGGGCATGGCTCTTCCTTCATCGCGGCCCATGGCGGGGCGCGGCGCATCGCAGGCCCGGGCGGGCCGTGTGGCTTGGGATTTCCCCCGGCGACCGCTAACGTATCAGCCCATGGTGATGTCAGTCGACAGTGACGTGTTGAAGGCCCTGGCCGACCCGCTGAGGATGCAGATCCTCGCGCTGCTCGCCCGGGAGGCGCTGTGCACGACCCACCTCGTCGAGGAGACCGGGGCCAGACAGACCAACCTGTCGAACCACCTCAAGATCCTCCGGGACGCGGGGCTGGTCGACACCGAGCCGTGCGGTCGCTTCACCTACTACTCGCTCCGCCCCGACGCCCTCGAGGCCGTCGCGGCGGGGTTCGCCGGGCTGGCCGCCACCGCCCGCGAGGCAGCAGGCCGCAAACGCTCCTGCTGAAACCCCCACAGCCCCCACCGGCGGCCTGTCCCGCCCTGTACGAGGAGTGTCCTTGAGCGTCATGGACGAGGCGAGATCCGAGACTGACCCCGTGAACCATGCGAACGCGGACGGCGCCGAGGAGCCTCTGGCGGTCGAGCCGCCCGCGGTGCCCCTGCTGAACCGGGTGGCCGCCGAGCTCGTCGGCACCGCCGCGCTGGTCGCGGTCGTGGTCGGTTCCGGCATCCAGGCCACCGAGCTGACCCAGGACGTCGGCCTGCAGCTGCTGGCCAACTCCCTGGCCACCGTGTTCGGCCTCGGCGTGCTGATCCTGCTGCTCGGCCCCGTCTCCGGCGCGCACTTCAACCCGGTCGTCACCCTCGCCGAGTGGTGGACGGGGCGGCGCGACCCGAAGGGCCTCGGAGCGCGGGAGGTCGCCGCCTACATCCCGGCGCAGATCGCCGGCGCGATCGGCGGAGCGGTTCTCGCCGACGCCATGTTCGGCCAGGCCCTGGTGGAGTGGTCCACCCACGACCGCTCCGCCGGGCACCTGCTGCTCGGCGAGGTCGTCGCCACCGCCGGCCTCGTCCTGCTGATCTTCGGCCTGGCCAAGAGCGACCTGCTGCGGTTCGCCCCCGTCGCGGTCGCCTCCTACATCGGCGCCGCGTACTGGTTCACCTCCTCCACCTCGTTCGCCAACCCGGCCGTCACCATCGGCCGGGCGTTCACCGACACCTTCGCCGGCATCGCGCCGTCCTCGGTGTCCGGGTTCATCGGCATGCAGCTCATCGGTGGCGTCGTGGGCCTCGTCCTGGTCGCGCTGGTCTTCACCCACCGCGCGGGCCGCAAGGCCGACGCCTCGTGAGCGCCGTCCGGCGCGCCCGGGTCCTGGTCGTCGGAGCGGGCCAGGCCGGCCTCGCCGCCGGGTACTACCTGCGGCGCGCCGGACTGGACTTCGCGATCCTCGACGCCTCGCCGTCGCCCGGCGGCGCATGGCAGCACTACTGGGACGGCCTCCATCTGTTCTCCCCGGCCGCCTACTCCTCCCTGCCCGGCCGACCGATGCCGGGCCAGGCCGGGACGGAGTGGCCCGACGCCGACCACGTCGTGCAGTACCTGACCGAGTACGAGAAGCGGTACGAGCTGCCCGTCCACCGCCCCGTGCACGTCCGCGCGGTGGAGAACGCCGCGGACGGTGGCCTGATCGTCCGTACCGACGACGGCACCTGGCACACCCGCGCCCTCGTCAGCGCCACCGGCAACTGGTGGCGGCCCTTCGTCCCGGCCGTCCCCGGCCGCGAATCCTTCACCGGCCGCCAGCTCCACACCCGCGACTACCACCGGGCCGAGGACTTCGCCGGCCGACGGGTCGTCGTCGTGGGCGGCGGCAACTCCGGCGCCCAGATCGCGGCCGACCTCACCGGGCCTGCGGCCGCCGTCCGCTGGGTCACCCGCCGACCCGCCCGCCTCCTGCCCGACCACATCGACGGCCGCGCCCTGTTCGAGATCGCCACCCGCCGCGTCCGGCACGGCGGCGAACGGATCTCCGACCTCGGCGACATCGTGGCCACCCCGCCCGTCCGCGAGGCACGGGACGCCGGTCTCCTCACCGACCACCGCATGTTCCAGGCCTTCACCGCGGACGGCCCGCAGTGGGCCGACGGCACCGTCTGGCCCGCGGATGCCGTGATCTGGTGCACCGGCTTCCGCCCCGCCCTGCACCACCTCGCCCCGCTCGGCCTGCGTACCGGTGGACGCGGCCGGATCGCCACCGTCGGTACCCGGGCGGAGACGGACCCGCGCATCCACCTGCTCGGCTACGGAGACTGGACCGGCCCGGCCTCCGCCACCCTGATCGGCGTCGGCCGGACGGCCCGCACCGCAGTCCAGGAGATCAGAGACCGGCTGAGCTGAGCCCTCGCGCGCGTGCCATCGTGCGGAGTCGATCCGGAAGCCCCAAGGGATCAGATCGGGGCTCCGGCGGACCATTCGACGCGCGGCGGGCGGACGGCCGCACACAGCGGCTGCCCCTTGGCATCGGTTGCACCCAGGCGGGCCACCAACCACCCCGAACGTGCGGCAGCGGTGAGGACGGCCGGGTCGATGGCGTCGAGCATGAGCTTGGCGCGGCGGAACATGGTGAACGTGCCGGTGCCGTCGACGCTGCCCCACGAGAGGTGGATGAACCGCTGCCCGGGCCGGCCCTGGATGTACGGGCCTTTCAAGTCGGTGCTCGAAGCGGTGCAGTCCAGTGTCCAGGTCGCCGCGGAGGCATCGCCGGGCTGCGGATCGAGCAATGCCTCGCGCCGTTGAACGGCGATGTGGATGTTCGTGTAACCGGGGAAGTCGGGCCCGGCGGCACAGGTGCGGCCGGGCAGGTCGAAGGCCTCAATCCGGATCTGCATGGGGACAGTCTTCCTCGGTGGTCTGTCAGCCGTCGGGACAACAGGGTCCCGCTGCAGGCGTTCGGGATCTCCTGTCCGGGAGCGATCTAGGCTGACAACAGTCCCGGGGGGCCGGAACGGCACGAGGAGCTGCGATGCATGAGGGCCGGGAGCTTGCCGAGGCTCAGCAGGAGCACTGGCAGCAGACGTACGGGGCCCATCCCGGCATGTACGGCGACCGGCCTTCGGACCCGGCGGTCCACGCCGCCGAGGTGTTCCGGGCCGCAGATGCGCACGACGTGCTGGAACTGGGTGCCGGCCACGGCCGTGACGCGCTGTTCTTCGCCCGCTCGGGGTTCACCGTGCTGGCCACCGACTTCAGCCCGGTGGGCCTGGACCAGCTCCGCGCGCGGGCCACCGCCGAGGGCCTGGCAGAGAAGGTCACCACTGCAGTGCATGATGTGCGCGAGCCGCTGCCGCTCGCCGACGCCTCGGTGGGCGCCGTCTTCGCACACATGCTGCTGTGCATGGCGCTGTCCACCGAGGAGATCCATGCCTTGGTCGCGGAGGTCCGCCGAGTCCTGCGGCCGGGCGGCGTCTTCGTCTACACCGTCCGCCACACCGGCGACGCCCACTACGGTGCGGGCGCCGGACACGGCGACGACATCTGGGAACACGGCGGCTTCGTCGTCCACTTCTTCCCCCGCCACCTGGTCGACGAGCTCGCCGAAGGTTGGACCCTCACCGACGTCCACCCCTTCGAGGAAGGCGACCTGCCGCGCCGCCTGTGGCGCATCACCCAGGCCCTGCCCCGATGATCGGCAGCGTGGGTGTCGACGGCACCTGCTCTGCGGCCACTGATCCCCCCGATCTCGACGCCGGACGACTGGAAGTCTGCGAGAGGGGCATCCTGGCAACCCGGGGGCGTCCAGGCGCATGCGGGTCGACGGAGAGGACCGGTGACCATGGCCGGAAGCGGGCCGCTGAACCGGCAGGAAGTCCATGGCGAGCTGGAACGTGCACGCTCGGAGTTCCACCGGCTGCTGGAGGCAGCGAGTGCGGACGATCTCGCCCGGCCCACCCGCGGCACGCGGTGGACGAACGAGCAGCTGCTGTGGCACATGCTGTTCGGCTTCATCGTGGTGCGGGCGCTGCTGGTGCTCGTTCGCCTCTTCGGTCGCCTGCCGCGCGGTGTCAGCCGGGCATTCGCGCGCGTACTGGATGCGGCGACCGTTCCGTTCGACCTCGTCAACTATCTGGGGCCGTGCGGGGCGGTGAAGGTCATCGGTCCCCGGCGGACGGGCGCGCAGTTCGACCGCGTCATCGCCGCCCTGCACCGCGGGCTGGACCGCGAGTCGGACGCCGATCTCGCTCGCGGCATGCACTACCCGGTGCGCTGGGACCCGTTCTTCGAGGAGTACATGACCCTCGCGGACATCTATCGCTACCCCACCCGGCACTTCGACTTCCACCACCGCCAGCTCACCCTGGACGACCGAGGCTGACGTCCCGACCCATGGTGGTCGGCCCTGACGAGGTCAGTCGACGATCGGGCTGCGACGCTCGATCAACAGGACGTCGCGCCAGGCTCCGTGGTGGCGGCCGATGCGTTCGCGGGTGCCGATCACCCGGAAACCGGTCCGGGCGTGGACGGCGATGCTGGCGGTGTTCTCCGGGAACACGCCGGACTGGATCGTCCAGATACCCGCCTCCTCCGTGGAGGCGATCAGCGCCCGCAGCAGCCTGCCGGCGACGCCACGGCCGCGGGCGTCGGGGTGGACGTACACCGAGTGCTCCACCACGCCCGCGTAGGCGCAGCGGTCGGAGACCCGGCTCGCCGCGACCCAGCCCAGGACGCGGCCGGTGCGGTCGACGGCCACGAAGCGGTGCTCGGCCAGTCTGGCCGCGTCGAACGTCTGCCAGGCGGGTGCGGCGGTCTCGAAGGTGGCGTTGCCCTCGTCGATGCCGGCCTGGTAGATCGCCAGGACCTGGTCGGCGTGGTCGTCGGTCATCGGCACGACCAGGATGTCAGCGGCCACGATCGTCCTCCCGGGGCAGCTCGGTGCGGGGCTCGGCGAGGATGGCCGCGACGGCGGCCGGAAAGACCGTCAGGCAGGCGCGGTTCACCTGGTAGCGGGTGGAGGTGCCCTGCTTCTCGGGGAGGACGAAGCGCACCTCTGCGAGGACCTTCAGGTGGTGGGAGACCGTCGACTGGCCCACCGGCGAGCGTCCGACGATCTCGCCGACGCTCATCGGCCGGCCTTCGGCCGCGAGCAGGTGCAGCAGCTGGATGCGGGTGGGGTCGGCGAGCGCCTTGAACAACGATGCGTACAGCTCGGCGGTTTCGGCGTCGACAACGGTACTGGTGCAGTTCGACTGGTTCATCGACAATCGACGATAGTCGATCGAATGCTCCGTGGGAACGCCCGTCGTCGACTCAGTCCGTGGCGGCGGTGAGCATGCCGGCCATGGCGGCGAGCGCGCTCGGGGCGACGCGGTAGTAGACCCAGGTGCCGCGCCGCTCCGAGGTGAGCAGGCCTGCCTCGCGGAGCTTCTTGAGGTGGTGGGAGACGGTGGGCTGGGAGACGCCGACGTCCTGGATGTCGCACACGCACGCCTCGCCGCCCTCGTGGGAGGCGACGCGGGAGAAGAGCCGCAGGCGGACCGGGTCCGACAGGGCCTTGAACATCGCCGCCATCCTGGCCGAGTCCTCCTCCGACAGCGGCGCGGAGGTCAGCGGCGGGCAGCAGGGTGCGGCGGCCTCCGGTTCGAGCAGTGGAAGGTTGACCACCTCAAGATTCGACATGCATCTATGTTGACACTTGCCGAATCACAGCGGAAGTCCGGCCGGGCGGCGGTCCAGCGCGGCCGCGACCCGGCCGGCCGTTCGGGAGTCTCCAGGAGCACCGGCCGCAGGCCCTTTCGGCGCAAGGCCTGCGCGGCGGCCGGGCCGGACTGTCCGCCCCCCGATCGCCGCGACGTCCACCGTCTCCATACCTCCTCCTGATTCGACAAATGACTATGTTGACGCTCATCGAATCAGGTGCCATGCTGGCCGCACAACGGGACATCGACAAACTTCGAAACAAGAGACCCCTGGAGGCAGCCATGACCGAGCACGCCACCGACGACCGCGCCACCAGCTGCTGCACCAGCGGCCCGGCAGAGACGCACCGCACCCAGCAGCCCGCGGCCGCCACCCCCTGCTGCGGCACCGCCCAGGACGCCGCCGACGCCGGAACCTGCTGCGCCCCGGACGCCGAGCGCGAGGCCACCGCCGCCGGCGCCGGTTGCTGCTGACCCGGCCCGTCCACAGCCGGCCACCCTCCTACCGACGCGGAGACCCGAGATGACCGAGAACACCCCCGAGGACCTGCCCGTCGCCGTCATCGGCGCCGGACCGATCGGCCTCGCCGCCGCAGCCCACCTGATCGAGCGCGGCATCGAGCCCCTGGTACTGGAAGCCGGACCCGCCGCCGGCACCGCCGTCCGCGAGTGGGCCCACGTCAGGCTCTTCTCGCCGTGGGCGGAGCTGATCGACCCGGCCGCCGAGAAGCTCCTCGCCCCGACCGGCTGGACCCGGCCCGACGGCAAGACCTACCCCTCCGGCGGCGACTGGGCCGAGCAGTACCTGCAGCCCCTCGCCGACGTCCTCGGCGACCAGGTCCGCTACAACGCCCGGGTGACCGGTATCGCCCGCGCCGGCCGCGACCGGATCGTCGACTCCGGACGCGACGAGCAGCCCTTCACCGTCCACGTCGAGCACGCCGACGGCCGTGAGGAGCGAATCCTCGCCCGCGCCGTCGTCGACGCCTCCGGCACCTGGTCCACCCCCAACCCGCTCGGCGCCGACGGCCTGCCCGCCCTCGGCGAACGCGCTGCCGACGGCCGCGTCTCCTACCGCGTCCCCGACCTCGCAGACCCCGCCGTTCGGGAGCGGTTCGCGGGCAAGCGCACCGCCGTGGTCGGCACCGGCGCCTCCGCGTTCACCGCTCTCGCCCACCTTGCCGACCTCGCCGAGGCCGAGCCCGGCACGCACGCCGTATGGGTCCTGCGCCGCGGCATCAACGGGTCGACCTACGGAGGCGGCGAGGCCGACCAGCTGCCCGCCCGCGGCGCCCTCGGCCTTCGCGCCAAGAAGGCCGTCGACGACGGCCACGCCACCGCCCTCACCGGCTTCCGCACCGCCGCCGTCGAGGCCGACGGCGACCGCCTGGTCCTGGTCGCCGAGGACGGCCGCCGCAGCGAAGGCGTCGACCAGGTCGTCGTCCTCACCGGCCTGCGCCCGGACCTGTCCTTCCTCTCCGAGGTCCGACTCGGCCTCGACGAGCGCCTCCAGGCCCCCACCGCCCTCGCCCCGCTGATCGACCCCAACCAGCACTCCTGCGGCACTGTCCACCCGCACGGCGCGGGCGAACTCGCCCACCCCGAGGGCGACGTCTACCTGGTCGGCATGAAGTCCTACGGCCGCGCGCCGACGTTCCTCGCCATGACCGGCTACGAGCAGGTCCGGTCCGTCGCCGCAGCCCTCGCCGGCGACCACGAGGCTGCCGCCCGCGTCGAACTCACCCTCCCCGAGACCGGAGTCTGCGGCGGCGCCGGCCTCTTCGACGAGCCGAACGCCGCACAGAACGGCGGCGGCGGGGGCTGCTGCTCGGTCCCGGCCGCGCCGCAGCTCATCACCCTCGGCGCTCCCGCCACCGAATCCTCGTCGTGCTCCACCGGCGGCGGTTGCTGACCTCCCTCGTGACCGCCACTCACCTCGGCGGGGCCGCGACCGGAACACGCGACCGGTCGCGGCCCCGCGCCGCCCTGCCCGCCCTGTGTGTCACCCAGATCACCGGCTGGGGCATCCTCTACTACGCCTTCCCCGTGCTCCTCCCGCACATCACCGCCGACACCGGCTGGAGCACCCCGCGAGCCACCGCCGCGTTCACCGCCGCACTTCTCCTGTCGGCGCTGGTCGGCATCCCCGTCGGCCGCATCATCGACCGTCACGGACCCCGCACGGTGATGACCGCGGGCTCCGCCCTCGGCGCCGTCGCGCTCGTCTGCATCGCGCTCGCCCCCGACCTGCCGATGTTCTACGCAGGTTGGTCGCTCGCCGGCACCGCCATGGCTGCGACCTTCTACCAGCCCGCCTTCACCGCCCTCACCCGCTGGCACCAACCCGACCACGTCCGAGCCCTCACCACCGTCACCCTCGCCGGCGGCCTCGCCTCCACCGTCTTCGCCCCCGTCACCGCCGCCCTTGCCGCCCACCTCGGCTGGCGGACCACCTACCTCCTCCTCGCGGCCACCCTCGCCGCCCTCACGATCCCGCTGCACGCGCTGGCCCTGCGCCACCCATGGCCCCAGGCACCCCGCGCGACAGCACACCCCATCGGCCGCAGTGGGACGGAAAGCCCCGCGCGGACGAGACCGTTCCTCCTGCTCACCGCGGCATTCACCCTGTCCGGCTTCGCGATGCACGGCGTCGTCTTCAACACCGTCCCGCTCCTCACCGAACGCGGCGCCGGCCCCACCACCGCGGCCTGGGCCCTCGGCCTCGGCGGACTCGGCCAGACCCTCGGCCGCACCCTCTACGCCACCCTCGCCCGGCACACCGCCGTCACCACCCGTACGGTGCTCCTCATCGCCGCAGGCGGCGCGACCACCCTCCTCCTGGCCCTCGTGCCGGGCCCCACCGCCCTGCTCGTCGGCATCGCGGTCCTCGCCGGCGCCATCCGCGGCAACCTCACCCTGCTCCACGCCACCGCCGTCACCGACCGCTGGGGCACCACCGCCTACGGGCACCTCACCGCCCGGCTCGGCGCACCGGCCGCCATCGCCGGTGCGCTGGCTCCATGGGCGACAGCAGCGGTCATTCCGGCCCTGGGCGTCGGCTGTCCCGGCTTGTTCGGGGTCCTTGCCGTGATCTCGTCGGTTGCGGCCCTGTTCGCGGCGGTGTCGACTGTGCGACGCAGCTCCTGAGCCACGGGGGCTTTCGCCGTACGGCCGGGTGACCTGGCGAGCGCGGCACTAGGCTGGCGCTAACCATGTTTGGCCGAGCGTGAGTTGATGATCAGTCAGACAATGCACGTGTCAAGGGGAGGGGTGCCCGTGTCGGACGCGGAGCGGTGGGGCGGGCCGGAGCCGAAGCAGACCCTGAAGGGGCTGCTGGCGCTGGTGGGGGAGCGGTTCGTCGAGTTGTGTGCCGCGCCGCACGGGGTGAGCGGTGTCGTGCGGCGGGTGGTCGTGCTCGACCCGATGGAGCCGCAGGAGTCGCCGGGCGACCTGCTGGTCGCGGTCGGCGTCGACCCGCACTCCCCGGAGGCCGTCGCGCTGGTGCGCCGGGCAGGGAGCGCCGGAGCGGCCGGAGTGGTGCTCCGCCCCGGAGGGACGGAGACCGGGAACGAGGCGCTGCGGGAGGCCGCCGCCGAGGCCGGGACGGCGGTGCTCTTCCGCGGCTGGTGGACGGACTGGTCGACCGCGATCGGGATGCTGCACGCGGCACTGTCGGTGACGCGGGAGCCGGGCATCGCCGGTGTGCCGCTGGGCGACCTGGACGAGCTGGCCAAGGCGATCGCGATCCAGGTCGGCGGCTCGGTGACGATCGAGGACCTGGACTCCGACGTCCTCGCCCACTCGCCCACCGGCCACGGCGCGGACCCGGTCCGCCAGGCGACCATCCTGGGCGGCAAGCCGCCGGCCGGACGCCCACCGACCCCGCGTCGCCGACCCCCGAGGACCGTCATGACCCGCTCGCGCCGTCGCCCCGTACCGCCGTCCGTCCCGACACCGCCCGGCCGCAGGTTCCGGCCCGCCGACCAGGTCGTCGTGGTCGCCGTCCTGATCCTCGCCTCCGCCCTCGCGGTGGCCGGCGTCCCCACCGCCACCGTGCTGGAACTGCTCGCGGGTGCGGGCGGCGTCGCGGTGGGGCTCATGCAGTGGCAGCCCGCCACCCTCCGGGGTCCCCGCCGGGCCCGGCCGTAGCCTTCGCCGTGGTCGTTCCACGGAGCGTGGCAGGCTACGGCGGCGGGCCGGTGACGGTGTGCAAGCCGGGAATCCGAAGTGGCCGTGCACACAAGGAGTTACCGGCTGCCCGCGGTTGCGCGGCACTGTTCGCAGGCCCACGATGGTGAGGCCTGCGCGGGACATCACCACCCATATGGTGCCGGGGAGAACGAATCGGTCCCGGCACCCCCGAGACGGTGCGGCAACGCGGTACCGCGCAGAGCCCTCCGCACCGCTCCCGGATCACTTCTGCACATCCGACGGAACACTTCGGTCGTTCCACTCCGTGCCGGACGAACATCCTCCCGGCACCGGTGCCGGACCCGAGCGGGTCGACACGGCCGATGGGCCGGGCGCACCGGTGCCGCACTGCGGATGGCGTCGGCACCCGGAGGAGCAAGAGCCCCATGAAGGACTACTTCCGCGTCTCCCTGCGAGCCGAGCCCCGCTATCGGCTGGGCGAGCCGATCCTCGTGACCTTCGAGCTGACCAACATCAGCAACCAGGACGTCCGACTCCTGGTCTGGAACACGCCCCTCGAGGGCGAAGAGGTGTTCCAGTACTTCCAGGTCCGCCGCGACGGCGTGACCATCCCCTACGACGGCCGCTTCGTCAAGCGCGGCGAGCCCGAGGAGTCGTCGTACCGGCTGGTCCACGCCGGCGAGTCGGTGACCCAGCAGGTCGACCTCACCACGTCGTTCCCCATCTCCGAACCCGGCACGTACACCGTGACGCTGGACGCGGAGATCCTCGACGCCATCCCGCAGGAGGCCGGTGCGCCGGCGCTGCGGCTGAGCGTCAACCACGAGGGCTTCCAACTCGATCCGCTCTCGGCGACGTTCGAGGTGGCCGAGGACGGCGAGCCCCGCCACACCGTCGCGGAGAACGTGCGCCGCGAACTCGGGCCGCCGCAGGCACCGAAGACCGCCCTGGCGGCCGCCAAGATCAGCGTCCTGCCGCCGACCCTCATCGGCGGGACGGCCGCGCAGCAGGCGGAGGTCCGCGCCGCGCACGAGAACGCGGGCGCCTTCGGCGAGGAGTCGAGGCACCACCTGGCCTGGACGCCCGGCGCCGGCAACACCGTGTCCACCGAGTGGTTCGGCGCCTACGACGCGACGCGGTACTCGACCGTCTCCACGCACTTCAACGACATCTGCGCGGTGATCGCCGGCCAGACGATCACCTACGACCTCACCGGCTCGGGCTGCCAACCGGGCTGGTACGCCTACACCTACAAGGGGACGCGCAAGGTCTGGCTCTGCTCCAGCTTCTGGAGCGCCGGGGCGACCGGTACGGACTCCAAGTTCGGCACGCTGGTGCACGAGTTGAGCCACGCCGTCTCCAGCACCGACGATCTCGCCTACGGGCAGACCAACGCCCGCACGCTCGCGTCGACGAAGCCGGCGGACGCCGTGCGGAACGCCGACAACCACGAGTACTTCGCGGAGGAAGTCTCCGAACTGGTGGTCACGGCCCCCGTGCTGTGGAACAACGGCAAGGCCTACTTCTTCGTCGCCGGCAAGTACTACCGCTACGACGTCGCGACCGACAAGGTCGACCCGGGCTACCCGCTGCCGATCACGCCGAACTGGACCGGCCTGTTCGCGGACCGGGTGGACGCCGGGGTGGTGTGGCCCAACGGCAAGGCGTACTTCTTCCGCGGTTCGGAGTACGTGCGCTTCGACATCGCGGCCGACCGGGTCGACCCGGGCTATCCGCTGCCGATCTCCCCGTACTGGCCGGGCCTGTGGCCGGACGGCATCGACGCGGCCGTGGTGTGGCCCAACGGCAAGGCGTACTTCTTCCGCGGTTCGGAGTACATGCGGTACGACATCGCGGCCGACCGGGTCGACCCGGGCTATCCGCTGCCGATCTCCCCGTACTGGCCCGGTCTGTGGCCCGCGGACCTGACCGGCGGAGTGGTCTGGAACAACGGCAAGGCGTACTTCTTCCGCGGTTCGGAGTACGTGCGCTACGACATCGCCGCGGACAGGGTCGACCCGGGCTATCCGCTGCCGGTCAACCCGTACTGGCCCGGGCTTCCCTGATCCCGGACCGGCACTCCGCCTCAAACGGTCCCGGCCCGCCGGGCGCAGCGTGTGCGCCCGGCGGGCCGGGGGTCGTTCGTGCGATGGACCCGGGCGGGACGTCGTGGGTCGACCGCCCGGGTCCACCGGTCGGGGGCCGGGGTCAGCCGGCGGTCACCGAGGTGTCGTCGATCAGGAAGCTGGTCTGGAGGGAGGAGTCCTCGGTACCGGTGAACTTGATCGTGACGGTCTTGCCCTTGAACGCCGACAGGTCGAGCGTCCGCAGGACGTAGCCGGAGGCGGCGTCGGCGTTCGAGTAGGTGGCCAGGGTGGTCGTGGTGGTGCCGTTGACGACCTGGACCTTGAGGGTGTCGTACGCCGTGGTGCCGGTCTCGGCGGTGGTGATCTTGTTCCAGAAGGTGAGCTTCGGCGCGGTGGCCGTGGCCGGGATGCTGACCGACTGGGAGAGCGTGTCGGTGTGCGCGGTGCCGTAGCCGTCCAGCCAGGCGTAGTACGAGCCGTTGCGCGGCGTCTGGCCGGTGTCGGTCGTGATCACGCCGGTGGACGACGTCCACGAGGCGGTGCCGGACTCGAAGCCCGGGTTGAGCAGCAGGTTGGTGCCCGACGGGGGCGGGGTGGTGCCGCCGCAGGTGGTGGCGGTCGGGGCGACGGAGACCGCGCCCCACGCCTTCTCCACGGCCGCGCACTGGGTGCTGCCCGCGCCGTACAGGTCCTTGGCGGCCTTGATCGTGGCGGTGCGGGCACCCGGGTAGTCGGTGTTGGAGGTCATGTAGACCGACAGGGCGCGGTACCAGATCTTGGTGGACGCGTCGTTGCCGATGCCGGCGACCGAAGAGCCGTCGCAGGTCGGGCTGTTGCCCCACTGGGACTGGCCGGAGCCGGCGGCGAGCAGGTAGAAGAAGTGGTTGCCGACGCCGGAGGAGTAGTGCGGGTTCAGGTTCTTGGTGCTGGTGGTCCAGCACTTGACCGACTTGCCGTCCTTGCTCGGGTCGTCCATCCAGCGCAGCGGCGTGCCGTTGCCGTTGATGTCGATCTTCTCGCCGATGAGGTAGTCGGGCGCGTCCGCCGGGCTGTTGGCGTTGAACTCGACCATCGTGCCCATGATGTCGGAGGTGGCCTCGTTGAGGCCGCCCGCGTCGCCGCTGTAGACGAGTCCGGCGGTGGCGGCGGTGACACCGTGGCTCATCTCGTGGCCGGCGACGTCGATCTCGGTGAACGGCTTGGAGCCCACGGCGCCGTCGCCGTAGATCATCGCGAAGCTGGCGTCGTCCCAGCCGGCGTTGCCGTAGTTGGTGCCGTAGTGGACGAAGGAACGGGCGCCGACGCCGTCGTTCTTGATGCCGGTGCGGCCGAGGACGTTCTTGTAGAAGTCCCAGGTGGCCTGGATGCCGTAGTGGGCGTCGACGGCGACCGTGGCGCGGTCGGACAGGGTGTTGTCGCCCCAGGTGTTGTCGGCGTCGTTGAAGGCGACGCCCCAGCCGGCCGGCGGGGAGTCGTTGGTGGCGGTCTGGTTCTGCGCGTCGCGGGTCTCGCCGTTGCCGCGGGCGGAGTCCTTGAGGGTGTAGCTGGTGGCGGAGTTCTGGGTGGTGCTGACGCTCACGTTGCCGACCTGGTACCCCTTGCCGGTACCGGTCGCGGCGACGGCGGCGAGTGCGGCGGGAGCGACCGGGGCGGTGGGGGCCGCCTTGGTCTTCTTCTGCTGCACGCCCTCGGGCAGGAACGCCGAGAAGCTGTCCCAGCTCTCGCCCGTGGCACCGGTCTTCGCGTCCACCAGGACGTGGAAGTGGCTGGGGGACTGGTCCGGCGCGGTGCCGTTGACCGTGACCTCCCAGACCAGGCGGGGGGTCGCACCGGTCACGTCCACCTTCAGGGTGGCGGTGCTGCTGCTGCGGGTGCCGCGGAAGAGCTCGGCGGCCTTGGCGATCGCCTGCTGATCGGTGACGGAGGGGGTCACCGAGAGCGAGAGCGGGGCGGCCAGGGTCAGGTCGGCGGAGTCGAGCCGGCCGTCCGGGGCGGAGTGGACGACGACGTCGCCGCCGCGGACGGGGAGGCCCTGGTAGGTGCGGTCGAAGTGGACGTGGCGGGTGCCGTCCGCGTCGACCTGCACGTTGGTGGCGCGGAACGCGTCGTGGGCGCCGGCCTTCACCGCGCCCGGGTGGGCGGTGACCTGTGCGGCGGCGTCCTGCACGGCCTGGCTGTGGGAGGCCTTGGGCTGGGGGCCGGGAGCGGCGGAGGCGGGGGCGCCGGCGCCGGCGATCACGAGGCTGCTGACCGCGAGGGTGAGCGAGCCGCTCAGAAGGGGTCTCTTCATGGCGCCGAAGCGTGCTGGCTCATATGAATACCAGTCAACGCATAGCAATTCTGTAAAAATTAACAGACTTCAAGTTGACAGTTGATGTTGCCGGCCGCGGAACTGAAGGTTCCCTGTGAACGGGCCCTCCTACCTGGGAGTTCTCGGCGGGCGAAAGTTCGTCCCCGTCGCCCGCCCGGGCCCCGCTGTGATCCATATCACCGCCGGGGAAGGCGGTGAGGCCCCGTTCCGGGGCGTGCCGGGACGGGGCGGAAGGGGTGCGCTCAGACGCCCGCGGCGACCAGGACGCCGTCGGTGGCGAAGCCGAGGAGCAGGCCGACGAGGATCATCCAGGTGGTCAGTTCCTTCATGGCCGCCCGCCGGGCGACGGCCAGCAGCTCGATCACCACGTAGAGGATCGAGCCGGCGGCCAGCCCCAGGAACGCCACGCTGACGGTCTCGTTGGTCACCTGTTGCCCGATCAGCGTGCCGACGAAGGTGGGGCCGCCGCCGATCAGGCCGAGCAGGGCCAGGAAGCCCCAGGAAGGACGCTCGCCGTCGGCCGCTAGCGGGGCGACGATGCCGAAGCCCTCGGTGGCGTTGTGCAGGCCGAATCCGATGACCAGTAGGACGGCGAGCGAGATGTCGCCCGCCGCGGCCGAACTGCCGATGGCCAGGCCCTCGGCGAGGTTGTGCAGGCCGATGCCGACGGCGATCATCAGCGCGAGGCTCGCGGCGTGCGAGCGCTGCCCGGTGGCGAGTTCGGTGGCCGCGGCGGCGCCCGGGCCGTGCGAGAGCGGCGGGGCCGGTGCGCTGCGGCGGGCCACCCAGCGGTCGTAGCGGACGAGCCCGACCAGGCCGACCGCCAGCCCGGCGGCGAGCACCCCGCCGTCCCGCGCGGCGGCCCCCCAGTCGTGGTCGGCCAGGGCGGTGTCGGTCGGTTCCCAGGCCTCGGCGAGGACGTCCCAGAACAGGAACAGCAGGATGCCGATGGCGGTGGCGTTCAGTGCGGCCCGCAGCCGCGGCGCGGGGCTGCGGAGCCGGCCGATCGGCAGACCGAGGAAGATCGTGAAACCCGCGACGGCGCCGAGCAGGGCGATCTCCGGACCGGACATGGTGGAAACCCCTCCCGGGAGAGCGCGGCAGCCGGAGGGCTGCGGCCGGATTGGTTAGGCTTACCTAATGCCTCTCTCCAAGCCTGGGCCGCCCGGTGCCGGGCCGCATCTCCGGCCGGGCCGACCGTGTGCCGGCGGATCGCCGGGCTGCCGTCAGGCGGTGAGGCCGAGCGGGTCCGGCACCGCGTCGAGGAGTTCGGGGCCGTTCGACCGGACGCTGTTCACCGCGGTGGACACCGCCCGGACGGCCAGGTCGCCCTCGGCCGGGGTGTGCAGCAGTCGCCGCAGGTCGGCGGGGTCGGAGTTGCCCGGGTCGAGCCAGCCGGCGAGGTCCTCGAGGGAGATGGCCAGCGGCATCCGGTCGTGGATGCGGCCTGCGCTGTCGGTGGCGTCGGTGGTGATGACGGTCGTCGTGGTCAGCCAGGCGGCCGGGTCGTCGTCCGGGACGGAGCGGTCGCGCCAGAACTCGTACAGGCCGGCCATCAGCATCACCGAACCCGTGCTGAGGTAGTACGGCTGCTTGAAGGCCTTCCGGTCGCCGGAGGCCTCGACCGGCCGCCACTCGAAGTACCCGTCCGCCGGGATCACGCAGCGCCGTGCGGCGAAGGCCTTGCGGAAGGCCGGCTTCTCGTGGACGGTCTCCGACCTGGCGTTGATCATCCGGGCCCCCGCGGACGGGTCCTTCGACCAGGAAGGGACCAGGCCCCAGCGCAGCGGGCGCAGCTGCCGCACGACCTCGCCGGTCTCGCGGTCGACGCGCTCCAGCACCGCGGGCACCGGGTTGGTGGGTGCGACGTTCCAGCTCGGGGCGAGGGTCTCGGCCGGGTCCCAGCTCAGCTCGCCGAGCAGGTCGACGAGGTCGGCGGGAGTGGTGGTGGAGACGAAGCGACCGCACATGCCTCCACCCTGCCACGGCTGCGGCCGCAGGGCGGGCAACTCTCCGCACGCAACGGGGGATGCCGCCTAGGCGGGCCGTTCGCGGATCACGTCCTCGGGGCGTTTGTCGGTGCGCAGGCCCTCGAAGCGTGGGGCGCGCAGGCGGCCGTCGCGGGTCCATTCGGTGAAGGCGACCTTGGCGACCAGCCGGGGGTGGACCCAGTGCACCCGGCGTTCGGTGGTGGGCGGGTCGGCGAAGGGCGGGTCGGGGCGGGCGAGGGCGTCCAGTCGGGCCCGCAGCAGCTGCAGCAGGGCGGTGTCGAAGCCGGTGCCCACCTTGCCCGCGTAGCGCAGTTCGGTGCCCTCGTAGTGGCCGACGAGCAGTGCCCCGAAGCCGGTGCGCTGTCCGGAGGGTTCGGTGAAGCCGCCGATCACCAGTTCCTGGCCGGCGGTGCAGGGCAGTTTCAGCCAGTCCGGGGAGCGGCGCGGTACGTAGCGGCTGTCGGCGCGTTTGGCGATCAGGCCCTCCCAGCCGCGGGCGCAGGCTTCGGCGAGCGGCACCGGGCCGTCCGCCCGGGCGTGCTCGGTGAAGTACAGCGGGTCGGTGAACTCCAGGGATTCGCGCAGCAGTTGCTTGCGCTGGAGGAGGGGGAGCCCGGTGGTGTCGTGTCCCATCAGGGCGGTCAGGTCGAACAGGAAGTAGTAGACCCGGACGCCGGCCGCGGCGGCCCGCACCGGGTCCCGCAGCTGCATCCGGCGCTGCAGGCGGGCGAAGCTGGTGCGGCCCTCGTCGTCGAAGGCGACGATCTCGCCGTCCACGGTGAACCGCGGCACGGGCTGGGCGGCGAGTGCGACGACCAGTTCCGGGTACCCCTCGGCCATCGGTTTGCCGGTGCGGGAGACCAGACGGACGGCGGCGCCGTCCCGCTCGGCGACGGCGCGGACGCCGTCCAGTTTGCGTTCCAGCAGCCAGTCGGCGGTGAAGGCGCGGCGCTCGCTGGGCGAGGCGAGCATGGGGCGGATCAGCACGTTCTCGCAGGTACCCGGGGGTCGGTCGGGCGAAAACCGTTCCGGTCGTCCTGCCGCTTGGACGGCCCAGTGGGACAGTGGAGTCCGGGGGCGGCCGCTGGAAGGAGCACGCCGATGGACCAGCAACCCATGCCCGGCAGCATGCAGCCCGCAGTCCGGCCGGGGGCCGCGGCGGTGCCGGAGGAACCGCACTACCCGATGCACCCGCACTTCCGGCCGAAGCCGAAGCTGTCGGTCCGGATGCGGGAGATGTTCCTGGGGGTGAGCACCTCGGCCGTGGTGTTCCTGCTCTCGCTGACCGTCGGCCTGGTGATGGTCGAGGTGCAGGTGGACTCCAACTGGATGACCGCGTTCTGCTCGCTGGTCTGGGCGATCACCTTCTTCGCGATGATCGGCTGGTACATGGGCCACCGCGGCGGCGATCAGCTCCCGGTCGGCCGGGTCCAGGCGGCCTGACCGGCGCCGCGCCACGGGGTACGCGGACCGCGTACCCCGTGGCGTTCGGTGTGCCGTCAGCGGCGTCCCGCGGGGGTCAGCGGGCGCGCCAGACCGTGGTGATGTTGCAGAACTCGCGGATGCCGTGGCCGGAGAGCTCCCGCCCGTAGCCGGAGCGCTTGACGCCGCCGAACGGGAAGGCCGGGTGCGAGGCGGTCATCCCGTTGAAGAACACCCCGCCGGCCTCGATGTCGCGGGCGCAGCGCTCCTGCTCCGCGGCGTCGGTGGTCCACACGTTGGAGCTCAGGCCGAACGGCGTGTCGTTGGCCAGCTCGATCGCCTCGTCCAGGCTGTCCACCCGGTAGACGGTGGCGACCGGGCCGAAGGCCTCCTCGTGGTGGATGCGCATCTTGGGGGTGATGCCGGTCAGCACGGTCGGCAGGTAGTACCAGCCGCCGTCCAGCTCCGCCGGCAGGCCGTCCGGGCGGGCGCCGCCGCACTCGGCGACCGCGCCGGCGGCCACCGCGTCGTCGACCAGCTCCTCGAGGTCGGCCCGGCCCTGGCGGGTGGCCAGCGGGCCGATCTCGGTCTCCTCGACGAGCGGGTCGCCGACCTTCAGCGTCCGCATCCGGTCGGTGAACGCGGTGGTGAAGGCGTCGTACACCTCGGCGTGCACGATGAAGCGCTTGGCGGCGATGCAGGACTGCCCGTTGTTCTGGGTGCGGGCGGTGACCGCCCACTGGACGGCGGAGGCCAGGTCGGCGGAGGGCATCACCAGGAAGGGGTCGCTGCCGCCGAGTTCCAGCACCGACTTCTTCACCTCGTCGCCGGCGATCGAGCCGACCGAGCGGCCGGCGCCCTCGCTGCCGGTCAGGGTGACGGCCGCGACCCGCGGGTCACGGACGACGCCCTCGACGGCGGAGGACTCGATCAGCAGGGTCTGGAAACAGCCCTGCGGGAAGCCCGCCTCCAGCAGTACCCGCTCCAGTGCCAGGGCGGTCCGCGGCACGTTCGAGGCGTGCTTCAGCAGGCCGACGTTGCCCGCCATCAGGGCCGGGGCGGCGAACCGCACCACCTGCCAGAGCGGGAAGTTCCACGGCATCACGGCGAGCACCACGCCGATCGGCCGGTAGCGGACGTGCACCGAGCCGGCGCCCGAGTCCGCCACGTCCGCCTCCGCCGGGTGCTCGTCGGCGAGCAGTTCCGGCGCGCGGTCGGCGTACCAGCGCATCGCCTTGGCGCACTTGGCGACCTCGGCGCGGGCCGCGGCGACCGGCTTGCCCATCTCCACGGTCATGGTGCGGGCGAGGTCGTCGCGCTCGGCGTCCAGCAGGTCGGCCGCCCGCCGCAGCAGGGCGGCCCGCTCGTCGAAACCGGTCGTCCGCCAGGAGGCGAAGGCCGCCGTGGCCAGGCCGAGCCGCTGCTCGAGGGCGGCGGCGTCGTACGGGGTGAAGGTCTCGACGGTCTCCCCGGTGGCCGGGTTGACGGTGGCGATGGCCATGGCTTCTCACTCCTCGGTTCGGGCACGCGGGTGCCGGTCGGGCCCCGGTCGGATCAACCCTCCCCCCGATCGGGGCGGGGCGCTTGCCGCGGCGGCTGCCCGGGTGCGGGCGGTGCCGCCGCGGCACGCTCACCGTGCGGCAGGATCAGCGCGCGGCGAGCGGGTAGTGGTCGGAGAGGTCGGTGTACGTGTAGCTCCTACCCCAGCTGGTCACCGTCCACGGCTCACTGTGGAAACGCACGACCTGGTTGGTGTACTGCTGCGGCCGGGCGTGGTCGGCCCGGTACAGCACGTAGTCCAGGTCCTCCTTGGGCTCGCCCGGGTAGCGGTAGGCGGCGATCGAGTTGTCGGCGGTGTCGAAGGAGTACGGCCATCCGGGGCGGGCGGAGGCCGGCGCGAGGTTCCCGTTGTCCAGCAGCGCCTGGTACTCGGAGCCGTGCGAGTCGACGTTGAGGTCGCCGGCGACCACGACGGGCTCGGCCGCCGGGATCCGCTTGGCGTCCAGGAAGGCGCGCATGGCGATGAGCTGCTTGGCCCGGACGGCCGCGGGCTCGCCGCCGGAGCAGCCCGGGTCGGTGGACTGCAGGTGGGTGCCGACCACGTGGGTGCGCAGGCCGTTGACGTTCAGCACGGCGTAGACGAAGCCCTTGTTGGACCACCAGTCGGCGCCGCAGGCGTCCTTGAAGACGTACTGCTCCTTGCGCAGGATCGGCCACTTGCTGAGCAGCGTCACCCCGCCGTCCTCGGGGGTGGTGGAGCTGTAGCTGCCCGAGGTGGCGTCCCAGCCGCTCGTCGAGCGGCCGACCACCGGCGTGTGGTACGGGTACGCGGCCGAGGCCCGGGCGGTGAGCGCGTCGGAGGCGGCGTTGTCGAAGGCCTCCTGGAGGACCACCACGTCGTGGCCCTGGAAGAAGTCCGCCGAGGCGATCGCCTGGGCGCGGTGGTCCTGGCCCCAGTTCGGGTAGAGCGACTTGCTCATCAGGAACACGTTGTACGAGAGGACGCCGAGCGCGGGCGCGGTCAGCGGGGCGCTCTCGGCCGCGGCGCCTTCGGCGGCTACCGCGGGGGTGGCGGCGAGGGTGCCGAGCAGGGCGGCCGCCGCGCAGGCTGCGGCGGCCGTTCTGGTGGCGCGGCGGACGGACGACAGGGGCATCGAAGCTCCGTGAGGGTGTGTCGTGAACCCGTCGAGTTGCGGGATGTTGTGCATCCAACTTCGGCGCCCGCACGGCGTGCAAGACATCGGGCGAGCATCGGATGAACTCGTCCGAAACAGTGCTACCGATCGGTAGTCGGATGGCCTGCGGCCGGGTCGGGGCACGGCGCCCGACCCGGCCGCAGGAGGGCCGACCGCTCGTCAGTTCACCCCGCGGGCCGTCCAGAAGTCGCCGCGGGCGAGCACCGAGGTGTCCGTGTTGTCGGTGAAGAAGCCGTCCACGCCCAGGTCGTACAGGCGGCGGGCCCAGCCGATCGCATCGCCGTACGCGTTCGGGTCGGTGCCGCGGCGGAAGTCCACGGGGAGGAAGGAGTTCTCGTTGCGGACCGTCCACGGGTGTAGCACCAGGCCGGCCGCGTGCGCGTCCGCGACCAGCGTGGTGGGCGGCAGGAGCCTGCCCGCCGTGTCCACCGGCGCGATCAGCTGGGTGGTCGGGCCGATGCCCTGCGCGAACGAGGCCAGCCAGCGCAGACCCGCCGGCGTCACCAGGTCCGCGACCGTCCGCCGGTCCCCGGCCAGCACGAAGTCGTACGGCTGCGTGGTCGGCCCGCTCAGCAGCTGCACCCGCGGGTTGCCCACCAGCTTCGCCAGCCGCTGCAGACTGCTCGGCTCGAAGGACTGCAGGATCGCCCGGCCGTTCCGCCCGGCCAGGCCGCCGCGGCGCAGCTCGTCCGCCAGCCGCTCCTCCAGCGGCAGTCCGATCGACCGGAAGTAGCTGGGGTGCTTGGTCTCCACGTACAGCCAGACCGGGCGGCCCAGGCTGCGGGAACGCTTCTCGGCGAACTCCACCACCTCGCGGAAGGTCGGAACCGGCCAGCGGCCGTCGTAGAGCGTGTTGCGCTGGCGCTGCTGCGGCAGACGCTCCTTCGCGCGCAGGGTGCGCAGCTCGGCGAGGGTGAAGTCCTCGGTGAACCAGCCGGCCAGCGGCGTGCCGTCGACCGTCTTCGTCGTCCGGCGGGCGGCGAACTCGGGGTGGTCGGCGACGTCCGTGGTCTCGGCGATGTTGTTCTCGTGGCGGACCACCAGGTGGCCGTCCCTGGTCGGGACGAGATCCTGCTCGATGACGTCGGCGCCGAGCTCCAGCGCCAGCTCGTAGCTGCCCAGGGTGTGCTCGGGGCGGTAGCCGCTGGCGCCGCGGTGGGCGACCACCAGCGGGTGCGGCAGGCGGTCCATGGCGGTGCCGGTGCGGACGGGCGGGCGCGTCCCGGCCGCCCGCTGCTCGTCGGCGGCGTACGCGGGTGCTGCCGTGGCCGCCGTACCCAGCGCGGTCGCGCCGAGGCCGGCCGCACCGGCCCTGCGGAGGAACGTGCGGCGCGAGGAACCTTCACCGATCGGACGCTGCGTCATATGGCCTCCCTGCCAAAGGGTCCGGTCTTTGCCACGGCACCCTAGGGCGCAGCCGCGCACCGCACGGTGAACCGCAGACGAACCACCGCCCAACCGCCGCCCAACGCCCCCTGCGGGCGGCCGCTGCTGTCAGAGGGCGAGGCGACGGCGGCGGGTGGCGAGGAGGGTGATCGGGAGTGCCAGGAGGCCCAGCAGGGTGAGGGCGGTCCCGGCCTCGGCGACCCGGACGAGGGTGCGGACGGAACCGGCCTCCGGGGCGTCCACCGTGCTGTCGGAGGCCCGGACCACGCGGCGCCGCACGGCGGCGTGGCGGTCGTGCCGTCCGCCACGCCGCCGAAGGAATCCGGAATCCGGGAGTCGATCGAGTCGTCCCGGTTGTCGCCCAGCACGAACAGCCGGTGCGGGCGAACGTGGACGCTGAAGGTCCGTGCCGCGCCCCGGGCGCAGGGCTCGTCGACCGGACCGTCACCGCAGGTCGGAGCAGGGGGAGGACCCCCCTCGGGCGGTCGGTGGTCGGCCGCGGCCGGGCGGCGGGGCGGGGCCGGTGCGGTGATCCTGGAAGCGCGCGGTTCCGGAGGCTCCGGCGCCCGGAACCCGCGGGCCGGGGTGCGGCGTCCTCCGGACGGACGGACGGACGGTTACTGGTGCGGCGGAAGGGCGGCGAGTGGCGCGGGGCGCGGGGACGGCAGTACGGATTCGGGCGCCGCGGATTCGGGCGCTTCGGGTGCCGGCCCGGAAGACCGGGAACGCCGGGAACGCCGGGAAGGCCGGGAAGACCCGGTCGCTCCGGCGCCGCGGCACGGTCGTCGCAGCGCTCGCCTGCACCGTTGCGCTGCTGCTGGTCGGCCACCGGCTGGTGCCCAACCGGGTGTGGCGGCTCGGCAGCCTGCTGGAGGCCTTCCTGCCGTGGATCGGCCTCGCCGTGCCCGTCCTGGCGGTCGCGGCGCTGATCAGGCGCTCGCGCACGGCCGCGGTCGCCGTGCTGCTCCCGGCCGTCGCCTGGGCGGCCCTCTTCGGCGGGCGGCTGCTCCCCGGCGGCGACGGCCCGTACGACCTGACGGTGGTGCAGCACAACGTCGCGGCGGAGAACACCGATCCGGAGGGCACCGCCGCGAGGCTCGCCGCCACCGGCGCGGACCTGCTGGCGGTCGAGGAGCTGATGGAACCGGCGACCGGGGTGTACGAGCGCGTCCTCGGTGGTGCCTACCCCTACCGGGCGCGCTCCGGAACGGTCGGCCTGTGGTCGCGGTACCCGCTGGCGGACATCCGACCGGTGGACCTCAAGCCCGCCGACGTGCACGAGTACTGGAAACGCGGGGTACGGGCCACCGCCCGTACCCCGCACGGGGATCTCGCCGTGTACGTGGTGCACCTGCCCTCGGTGCGGATCTCCCCGGCATCCGGCTTCACCTCGGCCCGGCGCGACGAGAGCGCCGGGAAGCTGGCCGCCGCGATCGCGGCGGAGCCGCAGCAACGCCTGCTGCTCATGGGGGACTTCAACGGCACCCTGGACGACCGCGGCCTGGCACCGGTCACCTCCCGGTTGACCCCGGCCCGCGCCGGCTTCGACTTCAGCTGGCCGGCCGGCTTCCTGCTGGCCCGGATCGACCACGTGCTCTGCCGCGGCCTCACCCCGGTCGACACCTGGACCCTCGCCGCCACCGGCAGCGACCACCTGCCGGTGGCGGCCCGCATCCGCTTCTGAGCAACCACCCAGGGGCGCGGGAGGTGCCCCCCCACGCGCCCCTACGGGTTGGCCCTTCTTATGCTCCTGCCGCCAAGCGCGGCAGCTCGACGTGGTCCAGGTCGGTCGGAGTGCCGAGGGGCTTCGGGTGCTTCGCGGCGTCGACGGAACCGGGTCCGTGGACGGTGAGCTCGAAGTCTCGATGCGCCTTGGCGTCCAGAGCCAGCGGCAGGCGGATGCGCCCGTCCCCGACCAGGCGTCGTACCGCGGTGCGGCTGAGACCGAGCCCGAGCATGAGCAGTCGTTCGACGCGGATCGGCGCGGGCAGGTCGAAGCCGACCGTCACCTCGAGCGGTGCCGGGTCGTCGAGTGCGTAGAGGGGCGTGCGGGTCTCCAGCGCCCAGGTACCGGTCCAGTCGAGGCGGTAGCCGTTCCTGGCGGCGAGCGACGCGCTCATCGTCAGCTCCCGTACCACGGCCGGGTCGTTGTTCTCGTAGGCCACCAGACGGGCGGGCTCCAACGACGAGACGTGGGCGCGTTCGTGGACGGGCACCTTGGAGGTCCGGTCGCACGCCGCACAGCTCAGGAGCAGCCAGACGTCGAGGAGCTTGCCGTTCGCGTTGACGCGGATCCTGCCCGAGGGGCGGTGACGTGTGCCGGAGCAGTCCGGGCAGGGCCGGACGACAGCGGGCAGGGCGGACTGACGCACGGCCCACAGGGCCTTGCGGTCGGTATTCATGATGTGGTTGCTTTCAGGACTCAGCAGGAGCTCTCGCAGGCCGAGCCGCGGCTCCTGGGACATGACGGGTGCACACGAGGGCGCGGGTCGTCGCCTCGGGGCCGAGCGGTCAGGCTCAGAGGTCGACCGCGCGACAGGTCGGTCGTTGCCACGTGGCAGCCGTTACATGTACATGCGGGTGATCATGTCGGGGCCGCGACCCGCGGGCAACTCAATTTCCCGAGTGGTCGGGCCGGGCGTAACCAGGCCGGGGGCAGGGCGGTTACGACTCGGAAAGTTCCGTGTAACCGGGGCACAACACAGGGCGGGTCGAATGGCCTACCCATTGGTGTCCGACCTCCCACCCCGAGGTGCGAACAGATGAAGTTGACCCCCCACGAGCAGGAGCGCCTGCTCATCCACGTGGCTGCCGATGTCGCCCGCTCGCGGCGGGCCCGCGGATTGCGGCTCAACCACCCGGAGGCGGTCGCGCTGATCACCTCGCACGTGCTGGAAGGCGCCCGGGACGGCCGCAGTGTCGCCGAGCTGATGGAGTCCGGGCGGCAGGTGCTCACCCGCGAGGACGTGATGGAGGGGATCGCCGAGATGATCCCGGACGTCCAGGTGGAGTGCACCTTCCCCGACGGCACCAAGCTCGTCACCGTCCACGGGCCGATCCAGTGAGTGCGCCGGGGCCCCTGGTGCCGGGCGAAGTCCTGTACGGGGACGGGGAGATCGGTCTCAACGCAGGGCGGCCCGTCACCCGGCTGACCGTGGTGAACGGCGCCGACCGGCCGATCCAGGTCGGCTCGCACTACCACTTCGCCGAGGCCAACCCCGGCCTGGAGTTCGACCGTGCCGCGGCCCGCGGGCAGCGCCTCAACGTCCCGGCCGGCACCGCCGTCCGCTTCGAGCCGGGCATCCCGGCCGAAGTCGAAGTCGTCCCGATCGGCGGCCGCCGCGAGGTGCACGGCCTGCGCGGCGAGACCGGAGGAGCCCTCGATGACTGAACGACGCGCCGCCCTGTGGCTGAGCCGAGAGCGCTACGCCGACCTGTACGGGCCCACCACCGGTGACCGCATCCGCCTGGCCGACACCGACCTGCTGATCGAGGTAGAGGAGGACCGCTGCCGCGGCGGCGACGAGGCGGTCTTCGGCGGCGGCAAGGTCATCCGCGAGTCGATGGGGCAGGCCCGGACCAGCCGCGCCGAGGGCGCCCCCGACACGGTGGTCACCGGCGCCGTCGTCCTCGACCACTGGGGTGTCGTCAAGGCCGACGTCGGCATCCGTGACGGCCGGATCACCGCCCTCGGCAAGGCCGGCAACCCGGAGACCATGGACGGTGTCTACCCCGGGCTGGTGATCGGCCCGGAGACCGAGGTGATCTCCGGCAACGGGAAGATCCTCACCGCCGGCGCCATCGACGCCCACGTCCACTTCATCTGCCCCCAACTCGCGGACGAGGCCCTGGCCTCCGGCATCACCACGCTGATCGGCGGCGGCACCGGCCCCGCCGAGGGCACCAAGGCCACCACCATCACTCCCGGCGGCTGGCACCTCGCCCGGATGTTCGCCGCGATGGACGACCTGCCGCTGAACATCGGCCTGCTCGGCAAGGGCAACACCGTCAACACCGCGGCCATGCACGACCAGTTGAGGGCCGGCGCGCTCGGCTTCAAGATCCACGAGGACTGGGGCGCCACCCCCGCCGCGATCGACGCCTGCCTCGGTGTCTGCGAGCGGACCGGCGCCCAGCTCGCCATCCACACCGACACCCTGAACGAGGCCGGGTTCGTCGCCGACACCCTCGCCGCGATCGCAGGGCGCGGCATCCACGCCTACCACACCGAGGGCGCCGGCGGCGGCCACGCCCCCGACATCATCACCGTCGTCTCCCAGCCCAACGTGCTGCCCAGCTCCACCAATCCGACCCGCCCGCACACCGTCAACACCGTCGACGAGCATCTCGACATGCTGATGGTCTGCCACCACCTCAGCCCGCACGTCCCCGAGGACCTGGCCTTCGCCGAGTCCCGCATCCGGCCGTCCACCATCGCCGCCGAGGACGTCCTGCACGACCTGGGCGCCATCTCGATCATCAGCTCGGACTCCCAGGCCATGGGCCGGATCGGCGAGGTCGTGCTGCGGACCTGGCAGACCGCCCACGTCATGAAGAGGCGCCGCGGCGCCCTGCCCGGCGACGGCCGCGCCGACAACCACCGGGCCCGCCGCTACGTCGCCAAGTACACGATCAACCCGGCCGCCGCGCAGGGCGTCGACCACGAGATCGGCTCCGTCGAACCCGGCAAGCTCGCCGACCTGGTGCTCTGGACCCCGGCCTTCTTCGGCGTCAAACCCGACCTGGTGATCAAGGGCGGCCAGATCGCGTGGGCGCAAATGGGCGACGCCAACGCCTCCATCCCCACCCCGCAACCCGTGCTGCCCCGCCCGCAGTTCGGCGCCACCGGCCGCGCCCCCGCCGCCAACTCCCTCAACTTCACCGCCCCCGCGGCCATCGACGACCACCTGCCCGAACGCCTCGGCGAACAGCTCGGCGTCCGCAAGCAGTTCACCGCCATCCGCTCCACCCGTGGCGTCACCAAGGACGACATGGTGAACAACACCGCCCGCCCCGACGTCCGGGTCGACCCCGACACCTTCACCGTCACCATCGACGGCGAGACCGTCACCCCCGCTCCTGCCACCGAACTCCCGCTCGCCCAGCGGTACTTCCTCTTCTGAGGCGCCCCAGGTGCACACCGCCCTGCTGCTCCTCGCCGACGGCCGCTTCCCGGCCGGCGGCCACGCCCACTCCGGCGGCGCCGAAGCCGCGGTCAAGGCCGGCCGCATCCACGACACCGACACCCTCGCCGCCTTCCTCACCGGACGGCTGCACACCACCGGCCTCACCGCCGCCGCACTCGCCGCGGCCGCCGCCGCCCCCGGCGCCGACCTCGCCGCCCTCGACGAGGCCGCCGACGCCCGCACCCCCTCTCCCGCCCAGCGCACCACCAGCCGCCGCCTCGGCCGCCAACTCCTGCGCGCCGCCCGCGCCGCCTGGCCGCACCCCGCCCTCGACCGCCTGCACACCGCCCACCCCCGCGGCGCCCACCAGCCCGTCGCACTGGGCACCACCGCCCTCGCCGCCGGCCTCACCCCCGCCGAGGCAGCCGCCCTCGCCGCGTACGAGAGCGTCAACGGCCCCGCCACCGCCTGCGTCCGGCTGCTCGGCCTCGACCCCTACCGGGTCGCCGCCGTGCTCGCCCGGCTCGCCCCCGACCTCGACACCGTGGCCGCCGAAGCGACGGCGGCCGCCGCCCGCGGCGCCCTGCCCGCCGCCTCCGCCCCGCTGCTCGACCTCTACGCCGAACAGCACAGCTCCTGGAAGGTGCGTCTCTTTGCATCGTGACCACGTCGACCCCCACGACGCCCCCGCCCGCCACAGCTGGACCGAGCAGACCCGCACCCGCCACCGCCGGGCCCTGCGGATCGGCCTCGGCGGCCCCGTCGGCTCCGGCAAGACCGCCACCGTCGCCGCCCTCTGCCGGGCCCTGCGCGACGAGGTCTCGCTCGCCGTCGTCACCAACGACATCTACACCACCGAGGACGCCGAGTTCCTGCTGCGCAACGCCGTCCTGCCGCCCGAGCGGATCACCGCCGTCGAGACCGGCTGCTGCCCGCACACCGCCATCCGGGACGACATCTCGGCCAACCTGGAGGCCGTTGAGGAACTCGAGGAGAGCGTCGGCCCGCTCGACCTGGTGCTCGTCGAGTCCGGCGGCGACAACCTCACCGCCACCTTCAGCCGCGGCCTCGTCGACCACCAGATCTTCGTCATCGACGTCTCCGGCGGCGACAAGATCCCCCGCAAGGGCGGCCCCGGCGTCTCCACCTCCGACCTGCTCGTCGTCAACAAGACCGACCTCGCCCCGCTGGTCGGCGCCGACCTCGCCGTGATGGCCCGCGACGCCGAGGCGCAGCGCGGCGACCTGCCCACCGTCTTCACCGCCCTCACCGCGCCCGACGGCATCGCCCCGGTCGCCGCCTGGGTCCGCGCACGGCTCGCAGAACGGTGACCGCCGTCTTCGCCGCCGCAGCACCGTCACCCGCCGACCCGCGCCCTGCCGCCCGGGACGGCGCCTCCCTCGCCGCCGCCGCCCGGATCACCGCGGCACCCGACGGGCGGGGCGGCACCGCCCTGCCCGTCCTCGCCGGGGCCGGCCCGCTCGCCCTGCGCCGCACCCGCGGCGCCCCCGGCACCGCACACGTCTGCGTGATCGGCTCGATGGCCGCCCCGCTCGGCGGCGACCGCCTCGCCCTGCACGCCGAAGTACTGCCCGGCGCCGCCCTCACCGTCACCAGCGCCGCCGCCACCGTCAGCCTCCCCGGGCCCGACCCCGCCCCCGCCCACTACGACCTGCGGCTGACCGTCGGCGAGGACGCCGAACTCGACTGGCGGCCCGAACCGGTCGTCGCGGCCGCCGGCAGCCACCTCCTGCTCACCACCGTGATCACCCTCGCCACCGGCGCCCGCCTGCGCTACCGGGAGGAACAGGTCCTCGGCCGCCGCCACGACTGGGCCCGCGGCGCAGCCCCCGGCCGGCTCACCGCCCGGCTCACCGTCCGCCGCGCCGGCCGCACCCTGCTCGACCAGCAGACCGACCTCGGCCCCGGCGCCCCCGGCTGGGACGGCCCCGCCGTCCTCGGCCCGCACCGCACCTGCGGACAGCTGCTCACCGTCGGACATCCCGCTCCCGCCACGCCGCCCGCGGACACCGACGCCGCTCTGCTCGTCCTGCCCGGCGGGGCCGGCGACCCGCCCGCCGTCCTGCTCACCGCACTCGCCCCCGACGCCCTCGCACTGCGCCGCCTGCTCGGCTGACGAGCGAGGGCGTCACCGGCGGGAAGCTCCCGCCGGGCCGTCACGTTCGCGCCGCCCCGAACGTCATTCAGGTGGAAGCGCGTACGGAGGAGGAAGGGCACCGATGGACGGGAACGACCGGCTGGCGGAACAGTTCGAGGGCCACCGCAGCCACCTGCGGGCAGTGGCGTACCGGATGCTCGGCTCGCTCGGCGAGGCCGAGGACGCGGTGCAGGAGGCCTGGCTGCGGCTCAGCCGCACCGACACCGCCACCGTCGAGAACCTGGGCGGCTGGCTGACCACTGTGGTCGGCCGGGTCTGCCTCGACATGCTGCGCTCGCGCCGCGCCCGCCGGGAGGAGCCGGTGGGGGAGCGGCTGCCCGACCCGGTGGTGTCGCCCGCCGACGGCACCGACCCCGAGCAGCAGGCACTGCTCGCCGACTCGGTCGGGCTCGCCCTGCTGGTGGTGCTGGAGACGCTGGCCCCGGCGGAGCGGCTCGCGTTCGTGCTGCACGACATGTTCGGCCTGCCCTTCGACGAGATCGCGCCGATCGTGGACCGCACCCCGGCCGCCGCCCGGCAGCTGGCCAGCCGGGCCCGCAGGCGCGTCCAGGGGGCCTCGCCGGTGCCGGACCGGGACCCGGCCCGCCGCCGGCAGGTCGTCGACGCCTTCCTCGCGGCCTCCCGCGGCGGTGACTTCGAGGCGCTGGTGGCCGTGCTGCACCCCGAGGTGGTGCTGCGGGCGGACGACGGGCCGGCCGCCCCGCTCGTGGTGGTGCGCGGGGCCGAGGCGGTGGCCTCGCAGGCCTTCCGCTTCCGGCACCTGGCGCCGTTCGCCCGGCCGGCGCTGGTCAACGGCGGCGCCGGCACGGTGACCGTGGTCGAGGGCAGGCCCGTTTCGGTCATGGACTTCATCGTCGCGGACGGCCTGATCGTCGCGATCGACATCCTCGCCGACCCGGACCGCCTGGCCCGCCTCGACCTGGCCCTCCTGGAGGACTGACCGGCCCGGCATGCGGCGAGCCCCGCCCGGCAGTGCGCCGGGCGGGGCTCGTCGGTGTACGGGGGAGCGGCGGGTTCAGCTCGCGTCGGCTGCGCGGCCGCGGCGGTCCAGCGAGGCGAGGTAGGCGTTGTAGGCGGCCAGCTCGGCGTCGCCGTCGCGGTCGGCGGCACGGTCGCGGCGGCGGGCCTGCCGCTCCTCGGAGCGGGCCCACTGCAGGGTGAGGGCGATCAGCACGATCGCGGTCGGGATCTCGCCGAACGCCCAGGTGATGCCGCCGGCCAGCTTCTGGTCCTCGAGCAGACGGGTGCCGGGCGGGGCGCCGGCCGCGGTGAAGGTCGACACCAGCGGGTGCGTCGCCATCATCACGGCGACGCCGAAGAAGGCGTGGAAGGGCATCCCCATGAACAGCTCCAGGATGCGCATCACGTAGCCCGGCCGGTGCGGGCCCGGGTCGACGCCCATGATCGGCCAGAAGAACAGCATGCCGACCGCCAGGAAGTGCACCATCATCGCGATGTGCCCGAGGCGGTATTCCATCAGGAAGTCGAACAGCGGGGTGAAGTACAGCGCGTACAGGCTGGCGATGAACAGCGGGATGGTGCAGCCGGGGTGCGAGACGACCCGGATGTACCGGCTGTGCAGCAGGGCCACCAGCAGTTCGCGCGGGCCGCGGCCGCTGCCCTTGCCGGCCGGCCGCAGGGCCCGCAGGGCGAGGGTGATGGGGGCGCCGAGCAGCAGCAGGATGGGGGAGAGCATGGACAGCACCATGTGCTGGATCATGTGGGCGCTGAACAGCACCATGCCGTAGTCGTTCAGCCCGGTGCAGGTGGCCAGGAGCACGGTGCCGATGCCCGCGGCCCAGGCGACCAGGCGGCCGACCGGCCACTTGTCACCGCGGCGCCAGAGCCGGACGGCGGCCGCGGTGTACAGGCCGAGGGCCAGCAGGGCGCCGATCAGGAACGGCCAGTCCGGCGACCAGCCCAGTGCCGCGGACGGGCTGTACGGGCCGAGCGTCCCCATCCCTCCGTGGTGGTGCATCCCTGCGGTGCCGTCGCCCATCGGCGTGTCCTGCCTTCGCTGGTGCCGGCCGCAGCCGCCGAGGGCCGGTCCGGTTCGTCCGTTTTGCTTCCGGCCAAGAGTAGGCCGCACTTACGCGGCCGCAGCACCCGACCCCCGGGCCCCGGCCCCGGGCGCGCCTCCGCCGCGCCCGCACGAAGATGTTTCCGGGGGTCGTAGGAAAGCCTTTCCTGTCCGGCGGCACATCGGTTCTGTGAATCCCGCCGATGACCGCCGCCGGCCTGCGGTCCGTGATCGCGTTCCCGTTCCCGGCGCTCGCCGACTGACGGCCGCTCCGGGATCGGCGCCCTTATCGGCCGGCGCTGCCGGCCGCCGGGACGAGGGTGTTCTCGCCGGTGTGCCCGGCCGCGAAGTCCTCCACGTTCTGCACGGTGGCGGCGATGATCTGGCCGACCGCGGTGTGCGTGAAGTACGCCTGATGGGACGTCACCAGGACGTGCGGGAAGGTCATCAGCCGGGCCAGCACGTCGTCGGTCACCCCGTGCACGGACCGGTCGGTGAAGAACACCCCGGTCTCCTCCTCGTACACGTCGAGCCCCACGCCGGAGAGCCGGCCGGCCCGCAGGGTCTCCACCAGGGCGGCGCTGTCGAGCAGGCCGCCGCGGCTGGAGTTGACCAGGATCGCGTCGTCCTTCATCCGGGCGAGGGCCGCCGCGTCGATCAGGTGCCGGGTGTCCGGCAGCAGCGGGACGTGCAGGCTCACCAGGTCGCTGCGAGCCAGCAGTTCGTCCTTGTCCACGTACGACATGCCGAGCTCCAGGCAGGCCGGGTTGGGTGCGATGTCCCAGCCGAGCAGCTCGGTGCCGAAGCCGTGCGCGATCCGGGCGAAGCACTCGCCGATCTTACCGGTGCCGACCACGCCGACCGTCATCCCGTGGACGTCGCGGCCGAGCAGGCCGTCCAGCCGGAAGTCGAACTCCCGGGTGCGGGTCGCCGCGCGCAGCAGCCGCCGGTTCACCGCCAGGGCCAGCGCCCAGGCGTGCTCGGCCACCGCGTACGGCGAGTAGTACGAGACCCGGGCGACGGTGAGGCCGAGTTCGCGGGCGGCCGACAGGTCGATGTTGTTGAAGCCGGTGGAGCGCTGGGTGATCAGCTTGGTGCCGCCGGCCGCCAGCCGGGCCAGCACCTCGCCGTCCAGGACGTCGTTGACGCTGCTGCTGACCACCGGGAACCCGTCGGCGAGCGGTGCGGTGTCCCGGGTGAGGAAGACGTCCAGCATGCGCAGCGGGTGCCTGCCCTCGAACGCGGCGCTCAGCAGCGGCCGTTCGTCGGTCTGCACGCCGTAGGCGAGGATCTCCATCGGGCTGTCCCTCCAGCTCGCGCGGGTGGCGGCCGTCCCTTCGGCCGCCCTCCCAACCTATGGCGTGCCGCCGGGCCCGGCCATGGGCCGATCGCCCCTCGACGGGTGCACCAGCGATACAAGGGGCGCGGGGGACACCTAGAGGTGTCCCCCGCGCCCCCAGGGGCTTGCCGGTCAGGTGCGAGTGCCGGCGAGGGCGGTGAGGGCGAAGAGGGCGCCCGCCGCGGCCAGGGCTGCGCCGTCGGCGCCGACCGTGAGCAGTGCGGTCAGCAGGACGGTCGGGCCGAGCTCCATCGCGGTGTTGAGGACGCCGCCGGCCAGGCCGATCTGCTCCTCCGGGACGCCGTCGGTGGCGAGCACCGCGGCTCCGGCGAAGGCGAGCGCGGCGCCGAAGGGCAGCAGCACCAGGCCCGGGACGAGCGGCAGGTAGGTGCTCCCCGCGTCGAGGTGGGCCAGGGCGAGCAGGCCGGCCGCGCCGGTGGCCAGACCGGCCGCGGTGACCGCCTTGGGCCCGAACCGGCCGACCAGCGGGCCGGCCACCCGTCCGCCGACCAGCAGCGCCGCGGCGTAGGGGAGGAAGGCGCCGGAGGTGGCGAGCGGGGTCCAGCCGAGGTCCTGCTGGAGGTGCAGGGTCAGCAGCAGGAAGAGGGTGGCGGTGCCGCCGGCGCTGAGCATGGTGGCGGCGAGGCCGAGCAGGCGGCGTCCGCCGCGGAGGAAGCCGAGCGGCAGCAGGGGCTGGGCGGCGCGCCGCTCGCGGAGCACGAAGGCGGCGAGCAGCAGGAGGCCGAGGGCGAGCGGCAGGGCCCAGCCGCCGGTCTCGGTGAGGACGAGGCCGTAGCTGACCAGGACGGTGCCGGCGGTGGCGAGGACGGCGCCGGGCAGGTCGAGCGCGGGGCGCTGCTCGCGCGGCCGGTCGGCGGGCAGCAGCCGGGGGGCGAGGGCGAGCACGGTGGCGGCGACGATCACCGGGACGGCGAACATCCAGCGCCAGGACAGCCAGCTGGCGACCGCACCGGAGGCGAGGTTGCCGGTGGTGGCGCCGAGGACGGAGAGCCCGCCCCAGGTGGCCATCGCCCTGCCGTACGCCTCCGGGCCGGGCAGCAGCGCCTTGAGCACGGCCATGCCGGCGGGGGCGGCCAGGGCCGCGGCCGCACCCTGGACGAAGCGGAGCAGCAGCAGGGCGGTGTAGCCGGGGGCGATCGGGGCGGCGGCCGAGGCCAGGCCGAGGACGACCAGGCCGACGGTGAGGATGCGGCGGCCGCCGTAGCGGTCGGTGAGCCGCCCGCCGAGCAGCAGCAGTGCGGCGAAGGAGAGGCCGTAGGCGGCGTTCAGCAGGACGAGCCGGCTGTGGTCGGCGCCGAACTCGCGGCCGATGTCGGGCAGCGGCACGGAGATCGCCATCAGTGTGAAGATCAGTGTCGCCTGGACGGTGCCGAGCAGTGCGAAGCCCGGGCCGGTGCGCGGTCCGGATGCGGCGGTGGACGCCGCGGTGGTGGTGGTCGATGCCATGGTCTCCCCCTCTTAGTGAACCATTCGTTCCAGTATGAGGCCGTGCGACGGCCGCGCAATGCGGCCGATGGAGCGGTGGAGCAGTGGAGCAGTGGAGCGGGGTGCTGCCGGTGGAGCGGTGGTGCACCCGGGCTCAGTCCAACAGGGACAGGGCGAGCCGGGCCGCGTCGGTGATCCGCTGCGGGTCCTCGCCCGCCTTGCCGACCACCCGCATGCCCTGCATCACGGTGAGCAGCAGCCGGGCGATCGCCCGCGGGTCCTTCTCCGGCGCCAGTTCGCCCTGGGCCTGTGCCCGGGCCAGCGCGCCGGCGGTGAGCGTCTCCAGGGTGTCCCAGCTGGCCCGGACCCTGCGGGCGGCTTCCGGGTCGTGGGCGGCGAGTTCGGTGGCGGTGTTGGTGATCAGGCAGCCGCGGTGCCGCTGCTCGCGCACCGCCTCGTCGGCGAAGCGCTGCACCACGGCGCGGACCGTGGGCAGGGCCGCGCCGGGCTGCGAGAGCTCGGAGAGCAGCTTGGCGTCGGTGTTCTCGCGGTACCGGTCGAGCGCCTTCAGGAACAGTTCGTGCTTGCCCCCGAAGGTGGCGTACAGGCTGGCGCGGCCGATGCCCAGGCGCTCGGTGAGGTCGGCCATCGAGGTCGCCTCGTACCCGCGCTCCCAGAACAGCTCCAGCGCCGACTGCAGCGCCGCGTCCGGATCGAACTCCTTGGTCCTTGCCATGGGAAGAGCATAGCGCTATCTGGATCGATCGGTCAAGAAATTTGGGCGAGAAAGAGCCCCGCCCGCCGGACGGCGGACGAGGCTCCCGGGAAGGCTCCGGAAGGACCGCGGGTCAGATGACCGTCTCGGCCTCGGTGTAGCGCTCCTGCGGAACGGTCTTCAGCTCGGCGACCGCCTCGCCGAGCGGAACCAGCCTGATGTCGGTGCCCTGCAGCGCGGTGATGTGGCCGAAGGCGCCCTTGTGCGCCGCCTCCACCGCGTGCCAGCCGAAGCGGGTGGCCAGCACCCGGTCGTACGCGGTCGGGGTGCCGCCGCGCTGGGTGTGGCCGAGGATCACCGGACGGGCCTCCTTGCCGAGGCGGTGCTCCAGCTCGCGGGAGAGCTGGGTGGCGATGCCGGTGAACCGCTCGTGGCCGTACATGTCCTTGGTGCCCTCCTCCCACGGCATGGTGCCGGGCTCGGGCTTGGCACCCTCGGCGCAGACCACGATGGCGAACTTCTTGTGCCGGTCGAAGCGCTCGCGCACCACGTCGGTCAGCTTGTCGATGTGGAAGGGGCGCTCGGGCACCACAATGGCGTGGGCGCCAGCCGCCATGCCCGCGTTCAGGGCGATCCAGCCGGTGTGGCGGCCCATCACCTCGACGACCATGACCCGCTGGTGCGACTCGGCGGTGGTCTTCAGGCGGTCCAGCGCCTCCGTGGCCACCGAGACGGCGGTGTCGAAACCGAAGGTGACGTCGGTGCAGGCGATGTCGTTGTCGATGGTCTTCGGGACGCCGACCACCGGCAGGCCGGCGTCGCTCATCAGCTTGGCGGCCTTGAGGGTGCCCTCGCCGCCGATCGGGATGACCGCGTCGATGCCGAGGTCCTTGCAGTGCTGCTTGGCGCGCTCCACGCCGTCCCGCAGGTGGCTGGGCTGCACCCGGGAGGAACCGAGGATCGTGCCGCCCTGGGCGAGGATGCCGCTCACCGACTCGAGGGTGAGGGGACGGTGGACGCCTTCGAGGAGACCGCGCCAGCCGTCCTGGAAACCGATGATCTCGTCGCCGTGGTCGACCACCCCCCGGTGGACCACGGAACGGATCACGGCGTTCAGGCCGGGGCAGTCACCGCCGCTGGTCAGGACACCAATACGCATTGCTTTGCAACTCCCCTGGGGGCACCTCCCAGCCGCCAGGCTGGGGGGAAGAACCGGAGGCCGGACTACCACCTCGGTGTCGCCACCGCGGAACGGCCGCTCCCGGGCGTCGTCGGCCTGGGGCGACCATGAGGCACAGCATACGGTCCCTGCGTCCGGCCGGGCAGGAGCCGAGCGGGAGCGGCATCGTCGACGCGTCCGCGCAAAACTGCGACCGGACGCCGAGGAGGGTGGTGCGTCCAGCGTTCCTATTCTCTTATGCATCCCGCCCGTGCGGCACCGACTGACCGAAATGCGGTCAATCGGTGCCTCTCGGAGGATCAGGCGGGCTGGCTCGTGGCCGCGATCCGCTCCGCACGCAGTGCGTCGTACCACGTGGTGTCGGCGGGCGGCAGGGCGCTGACGTCCAGCGCCAGCTTGATCAGCATGTCGGCGACGGCGGGGTTGCGGGCCATCACGGGGCCGTGCAGGTAGGTGCCGAAGACGGTGTCGCGGAACGCGCCCTCCGTCCCGTCACCGGTGCCGTTGCCGCGGCCCACCTGCACACTGGCGAAGGGCTTCACGCCCTCGCCGAGGTGGGTCACGCCCTGGTGGTTCTCGAAACCGGTCAGCTGAGGCAGGCCCAGCTGCGGGTTCACCTCGGCGAGCACGTCGCCCACGCAGCGGGCGCCCTCGCCGCGGGCCGTCCACACGTCGAGCAGGCCGAGGCCCGGCTCGCGCTCGCCCAGGTCGTTGATGAACTCGTGGCCGAGGATCTGGTAGCCGGCGCAGACCGAGAAGATGATCGCACCGTTCTCGGCGGCGCGGACCAGGCCGCCGTCGTTGCGCAGCCGCTCCGCGGCCAGCCGCTGCGGACGGTCCTCGCCGCCGCCGATCAGGTAGATGTCACCGCTGGTCGGCACCGCCTGGTCCGAGCGGACGTCGATCCGGGTCACCCCGAGACCGCGCTGCCGCGCCCGCCGCTCGACGACCAGCGCATTGCCGCGGTCGCCGTACGTGCTGAGCAGGTCCGGGTAGACCCACACCAGGCGCAGGCTGCTCTCACTCATCCTCGAAGGCCTTCCGTACTGCTGCTGAGGCTGCTGGAACTGCGGGTCGGCGGGGTACGACATCAGGCCGCCACCGCCTTGCGCAGCTGCTGGAAGGCGGTGTAGTTGGCGATCGCCTCGATCCGGCCGGGCGGGGCCATCCGGACGGCCTGCTCCAGGGTGTCCACCACCTGGAACTGCAGCCCGGCGACCTCCAGGCGCACCGCGAGGTCGAGCTTGCGCTGGCCCATCACGAAGATCGGGTGGCCGGCCAGGCGCTCGTAGTCGACGTCCCACAGCCAGGAGGTGTCGGTGCCGTCCGCGTCCAGCGCGTTCACCGACAGCACCACCGGCGCCGGCGGCTGGTCGATCAGCGTGAAGGTCTCCAGCCAGCCGGCCGGGTTCTTCGCCAGCAGCAGCCGGACGTCCCGGCCCTGGTACTGCACCACGTCGTAGCGGCCGGCCACCGCGGCGACCGTCTGCATCCGCTGCAGCGCGACCTGCGGGGCGACCCCGAAGACCGCGGCGACCGCGGCGGAGCTGGTGGCGTTCGCCAGGTTGGCGCGGCCGGGCAACTGGAGCTGGATCGGCCAGGCACCGCGGTGCGGGTCGATCACGTGGGTGCCCTGCAGCGCCCAGTGCGGGTTCGGGCGGCGGAAACCGCACTGCGAGCAGAACCAGTCGTCGCCGGGGCGCTGCATCACACCGCCGCAGGACGGGCACGACCAGGCGTCCTCCTTCCACGCCTGCCCGGCGGCCACCCAGACCACCTTCTTGCAGGAGGAGGCGGCCCAGGTCACCAGCGGGTCGTCGGCGTTGGCGATGATCACCGCGTCCGAGTCCTTGAGGCCCTCGCGCCACTTCTCCGCCATCATGCGGGTCTCGGCGGCGCGGTCCAGCTGGTCGCGGGAGAGGTTCAGCAGCGCTATGGCCTTGGGACGGGTGTCCCGGGCGACCGTGGCCAGGTACTTCTCGTCCACCTCGATCACGCCGAAGCGCGCGTCCGAACCGCCGGCCAGCGCGGCGGTGATGCCGGCGGGCATGTTGGCGCCAAGGGCGTTGGAGACCACCGGGCCGGCGGCGCGCAGCGCCTCGGCGATCAGCCGGGTGGTGGTGGTCTTGCCGTTGGTCGCGCTGACCAGGACCACGTCGAGGTGCTCGGACAGCGTGGCGAGCAGGTCCGGGTCGAGCTTGAGCGCGATCTTGCCGCCGATCACCGAGCCACTGCCGCGGCCGGCCTTCTGCGAGAGGGCAGCGGCCATCTTGCCGGCCGTCACAGCGATCTTGGCGCGGGCGGGCAGCGAGGCGTCGCGTGCGGCCGTGGCTTCCGAATCGGTGCCTGGCATGCTCAGTGGTTCCTCCTTGCTGCTGCACCGCCCGGGTCGTGCGGTGACCGTCGGACGGCGGGGACGGGGGCCAGCCTACCCACTCCGGCGGTCGGCTTTGAGCCCTGGACCCCGCGCAGCCTGCCGGGACCGTCCGGACGGCCGCTTCCGGTCCGCCGCCGGGGACGGTGGGCCGACGAGTGCAATCGCGGATGACATGGCCGCCGGGTGGTCGATATGTCCTCATATATGGCGCCTGGGGTGAGTTGCGTGCAACCCAATGCACTCACCCAGCGAGTCGCTACGTCCCGCTGGCCCGGGTAGCGGCCCTGCCGACCCGGGTCGCCGCGGTTGCGCGGCACAACGCCCGGAATCTCGCGAGGTCCGGCTCCTGGCTCCTCCGCTCCCGCGAGAGCTCCTCCTGCACGTACGAGCTGGAACCGACCGACCGTGACCACCTCTGCTGGTTCGTCAGCGCAGTGAGCGGCATCCCTGTCCGCTGCGCCCGCCACGTCGGCAAAGGCGGTGGCGCTGTCCAGCAGGAGCCATGCCTGGTCGTCCCTGGCCCGATGGTCCGAGCAGGAGCAGCGCCGGTTCCTGCACTTCGACGACCGGCCGCGCGAGCACTGGTACCCGGGCAAGGGCATCGGTGCTTCCTTCGCCGCGAGAGGCCGCCGAACTCGCGGAGCGAGAGGTCCCGGACGAGGTTCTGCGCCCCGGCGTGGACCTGGTACCAGTCCTCCCGGGGCTTGCGGTCCACGGCCCGTACGGCGAGGTCCTCGGCGAGCGGCGCGCCCGTGAGGTGCCCGCCGATGAAGCCTCCGGCGCCCGTCACCACGGCATCGACATCAGCCACGGTTCGATCTCCCTTCCCGGCAAAATGAGACAATTACCTGGAAAGGGGTATATCTGTGCTGAGGCGGCGTCAGGCGGCGTCAGGCGGCGTCAGGCGGCGGTCCCGGCGGTCCCGGCGGGCCGCGGGACGCGCCCATCCATTCGGCGCAGCAGAAGGGCCTCCGGTCCGGCCGCGGGGCGGTCGGACCGGAGGCCCTTCTCGGAGCGGGGTGCCTGCGCCTCAGCGGCGGGGGCGGGTGGGCCACGGGGTCGGCAGCTTGTCCGCCGCCTCCGCGAGGTGGGCGGTGATCACCAGGGTGCCGTCCTCGACCTGGTAGTCGAGCGGCGCCGCCAGCTTCCGCATGGTGGAGATCAGCCCGGTGTTGGAGGACTGGGTGACCGCGTACACGGTGGCCACCCCGGCCTCCAGGGCGAGGGCCGACATCCGGCGCAGCAGGTCCACGCCGAGGCCCTGCCGCTGCCAGGCGTCCTCGACGAGCAGGGCGACCTCGGCGCCGTCGTCGTCCCACATCAGGTGGGCGAGGGCGACGATCCCGCCGTCGGAGTCCTCCACCGCGAGGGTCTGCCCGTGCCGCGGGTCGAGCAGGTGGTCCAGGTAGCGGTCGGCGTCCTTCACCGGGCCGTGGTAGCGCTTGCGCAGGGTGTCGGAGGAGCAGCGCCCGTGCATGGCCAGCGCGGCCTCCTTGTCGCCGGGCTCGGCGCGGCGGACGGTGAGGTCGCCGGCGGGCCGGGCGAGCCGGGCCTCGACCTTGGGCACCCGCGGGCCGAGCAGGCTGTCCAGCTCGACGAGGGCCTGGCCGCGGGCGAACTCGGTCGGGGTGAACGGCAGGTGCGGCCGGGTCAGCTCGATGAGGTCGCCGCCGGGGACGGGCAGCCGCATGGTGTGCCCGTCCACGCCGGCCGGGGTGGACCGTCCGCGGTCGGGGTACTGCCGGATCGTGCAGCGGCCGAACAGCTGCCGCAGGGCGACCGGCAGCTCGGCGGCGTCCAGCGCGGTGCGGGTGGCGAGCGCCAGCACGTGGGTGGGCGCGTCCACCAGGTCGTGCGCGTCGGCGCGGTCCGTCCAGATGTCGGTGCCGCCGGCCGTGGCGACGGCGGCGGCGAGTTCGGTGCGGTCCAGGGTCTCCGGGGCGCGGACGAAGAATTCGTCGACCGTCCCGGCGGCCAGCGGGTGGGACTGCATCGAGATGATGTTGACCCGGTGCACGGCCAGCGCGGTGCACACCCGGGCCAGGCTGCCGGGGGAGTCCTCGACGGTCGTCCGGATGCGCCACAGCACGGTGGCCTCGAGCCCGTCCAGGGGGTCGCTCACCGCGGCCCCCCCGGGCGGGGCATGGGTGTCGGGCGCCGGAGGTCCGTGCGGCCGCCGGTGCGCCCACCAGCCGTGGAACACGGCCGTGGCGAGCATGGCGACGGCCGACACGACGAGCAGCACCGGGCCGTCGTGGCCGTGCACGACGACGTTGGCGACGAGGTCGGCGGTGGCGACGGCGAGGAAGACCGCCGCGAGTTCGACGGTCTCTCTGCGCCAGCGGTGGGTACGGGCGGCGCGCCGCTGGGCGCGCGAGGGGCCGGTGGCCGCAATGGGTTCACGAGTGTCCATGCAGCTATCGTGTCGCGCCGGTGTTTCACGATCACGAATCCCCCGTGACCTGACGGTAAATGTCTCCGGGATGTGCCCGGTGGCATGATCGGGGCACGTCAGGCGGTGCGGTCGGTGCCCGGACGGCCCGTCAGCCCGGCTCCCGCGGCCAGTACTTCGTCCACGAGCAGCCGGATGTCGGCCTCCGTGGTGGTCGCGTTGAGCAGGCAGGCGCGGAGCATCTCCCGGCCGCGCAGCACCGCGCCGGTCACGAACACCCGGCCGCGCAGCTGGACGGCGGCCGGCAGCTCGCGGTTGAGCCGGTCGACGGCCTCCTCGTCCAGCCCGGCGGGCCGCAGCCGGAAGGCGACGATCGAGGTCTCCACCGGGGCGAGCAGTTCGAGCTCCGGCTCGGCCTCGACGAGTTCGCCCAGCCGGCGGGCCAGGGCGGTGGTGTGCGCGATGTCCGCGGCCACGCCGTCGCGTCCGCGGTGGGCGATGGACGCCCAGACCTTCAGCGAGCGGAACGGCCGGGTCTGCTCGGTGCCGTACTCGGAGAACCAGCCGAGCGAGCCGGCCGCCTCGTCGCGCAGGTAGGAGGGGACCAGGCTGAAGGTGCCGCGCAGCCCGTCGGTGTCGCGGACGAGTGCGCAGCCGCAGTCCACCGGCACGCCGAGCCACTTGTGCGGGTCCAGGGCGAGCGAGTCCGCGCGGTCCATGCCGGCGTAGCGGTGGGCGATCGCCGGGTCGAGCACGCCGAAGGCGCCGTACGCGCCGTCGACGTGCAGCCACAGGCCCTCGCGCTCGGCGATGTCGGCGATCGGGTGGAACGGGTCGACGGCGCCGGTGCCGACCGTGCCGGCCGAGGCGACGACCAGGAACGGCAGTCGGCCGGCCGCCCGGTCCTCGGCGATCGCGCGCTCCAGGGCGGCGGTGTCCAGCCGGCCGTCCGCGTCGGTGCCGACGGTGCGCAGGCGGCGGCTGCCCAGGCCGAGCAGCTCGGCGGCCTTGCGGACGCAGGAGTGCGTCTCGCCGGTGACGTAGCCGACCAGCGGCGGCAGGGCGGCCACGCCCTCCTCGCGGACGTCCACGCCGGCCTTCAGGGCGGCCCGGTTCCGGGCGGCGGCGAGGCAGACGATGGTGGCCATCGAGGTGCCGGAGGTCAGCAGGCCGCCGCCGGCCGGGTGCGGGAAGCCGACGAGCTCGGCGATCCAGCGCACCGCCGCCCGCTCCAGGTGGACGTCGGCGTGGTCGCCGCCGGCCGAGCTGGGGTTCATCGCGGAGGCGGCCAGGGTGGCGAGGATGCCGGCGGGCTGCGGGGCGGAGTTCACCCAGCCGAAGAACCGCGGGTTGCCGTTGCCCATGGGTGCGGGCATGACCTGCTCGGCGATGGTCTTGAGCAGCCCGTCCAGGTTGGTGCCGGCGTCGGGCAGCGGAAGGTCGAGCAGGGCCCGGCGGTCGGCGTCGGCCATCGGCTGCCAGACCGGCCGCCCGGGCAGGCCCTCCAGGTAGTCGGAGACCAGGTCGGCGGCGGCGCGGGCAGCGGTGCGGAATTCCTCGGACGTCATGGCGGTGCGCTCCAGCGGTGGGTGGGGAAGCCGCGGCGCGGCGTCCTCGGCGCACCTGCATGGAGATCGTACGCTCCTTACACCTGCCGGTGAGCAGGAGCGCCCGGGTGTACCGCCCCTGAGTGGTGTCCCCTCAGTCCAGGGTGGTGGAGAGCCCGCCCGCGGAGCGGCAGTAGCCGGCGATCTCCTTGTCGGTGATCTGCGAGCACAGCCTGGCGGCGGCACCGGACTCGGTGTAGTTGACCGTCCAGTAGCTGAGCATGCCCTGGGCGCAGGCCTTGCGCTGCCAGGCGTCGGCGGCGGTGGCGCACTGCTTGGCCGCCCAGTCCGCGCGGTCCAGGTTGTACTTCATGGTCCGCGAGCCGACCCCGCGGCTGCAGTCGTTGGCGCCGCCGCTGGCCTGCGCGTTCAGGCACCACTTCAGCGCCCCGGCGAAGGCCTCGGGGTGGTTGGCGTAGTCGTGCGAGCTGAGGTAGAGGGTCGGCGCGTAGAAGAAGCAGGCGGACTGGAAGAGGGCCGGCTGCTCGGGGCAGGGGTAGAGCGGTTCGGCGGCGAGCTTGTCGGCCGGCAGGTTCGCCTTGGCCTTCTCGTCCTCCTCGTCCGGGGCGAAGAGCTGCATGAACAGGCCCTCGGAGCAGGTGATCCGCCGGCTGGTGGTGGGGAACTTGTTGCACAGGTCGCGGGCGGAGGGGATGTCCTGCTTGGTGACGAACATGATCCCGTGGCCGACGCCGTGGATGCACGGCCCGGTGTTGGCGGGCGCGCACAGCGTGAGGATGTCCTGCTGCGGGTTCTTGGAGGCGGCGAGCATCTCCTCGACCGCGCCGTGCAGGTAGCCGGCGGCGCAGGTCTCGTGCGGGAAGGAGATGACCTTCTGGAAGTCCTCGTGGTACCGCTTCACCGCCGTGTGGCCGAGCTCGTGCGCGATCGGGTGGCAGAACCGCACGGTGTACGGCTTCTCCTTGCTGATCTTGTCGAGGTCGGCGAGCGCCACGCCGGGGTCGGTGGCGTCCATCTCCGCCACCAGCTTGTTGCGCAGGGTGCTGCGGGTCCACACCGCGGGGTCGCCGGTCGGTGCGGCGGCGGGGGCGGCCCCGCCGCCGGGGGCGGCCTGGGTGGTGGCCGGTGCGCCGGCCGCGGCGGGCGCGGTCTCCGGCGTCCACCGGGTGACCGTGACCGCCCCGATCCCCAGTACGGCGAGCAGGACGGCGGTGACGATCGCGAAGATCCGCGGCTGCATGCTGGTGATTCCCCCGGTGGTCGACGACGGACGGGCGGCACACCCATCCTGACGGCGGCGGGGCCGATTGCACGGACCGGCTGCCGCCGAACGGTGAAGTGTCGGCACCGTCGGACGACGGAGTTCCCCCGGACGGCAGAACGGCCCCCTGCCGACACGTCATCCCCACCGTCTCACACCACGAGTGACAGGTTGTACGTTCGCAGCCACTCGTCGAGGCCGAGCACCACCTCGGTGGCGGCCCTGGCGTACTGCGGGTCGGCGCCGGACGCCAGCGCGTCGGCGGTGGCGCGGCGGTCCAGCAGGGCGGCCGCGGGGGCGGCCGGGTCGGCGGCGAGCCGGCCGAGCGCGGCCTGCAGGGCGCGCGGGTAGCGGGTGTCCTGGATGGCCGGGTACGGGCTCTTGGGCCGGTCGGCGACCGCGTCCGGCAGCAGGTCGCGGACGGCGGCCCGCAGCAGGCTCTTCTCCCGCCCGTCGAAGACCTTCGTTTGCCACGGCGCGTTGAAGACGTACTCCACCAGGCGGTGGTCGCAGAACGGCACCCGCACCTCGAGGCCGCAGGCCATCGACAGGCGGTCCTTGCGGTCCAGCAGGATGCGGACGAACCGGGTCAGGCTCAGATGGGTGAGTTCGCGCATCCGGCGCTCGACCGGGTCGGTGCCGGGCAGCTGGGGGACGGCGGCGACCGCCTCCCGGTACCGGTCGGCCCGGTAGGCCTCCAGGTCGAGCTCCGCGAGCAGGCCGGGGCCGAGCAGGCCCTCCCGGGGGCCGGCGCCGAGGCCGGCGGTGCGGGCCAGCAGGGCGGCCCAGGGGAAGGTCGCGGAGGCGATCAGCGCCGGGTCGTGGAACCACGGGTAGCCGCCGAACAGCTCGTCCGCCGACTCGCCGGACAGGGCGACCGTGGACTCCCGCCGCACCTCGCGGAAGAGCAGCAGCAGCGAGGTGTCCATGTCCCCGAAGTCGAAGGGCAGGTCGCGGGCGCGCAGCGCGGCGGCCCGGTGGGCGGGGTCGCTGAGCGCGGCGCTGTCCAGTTCGACGGTGCGGTGCTCGGCGCCGACGTGGGCGGCGAGCAGCCGTGCGTACGGGCCGTCGGGGGTGCCGCGCATGGTGTCGGGCCGGAATCCCTCGCTCTGCCCGGTGAAGTCGACGTCGAAGGTGCGGATCGGGCCGCGGCCGTCGGCGTCCAGCGACCGGGCGGCGAGTGCGGTGACGGCGCTGGAGTCGAGGCCGCCGGAGAGCAGCGCGCACAGCGGTACGTCGGAGATCAGCTGGCGGCGGACGGTGTCCTCCAGCAGGCCGCGGACGGTCGCCACGGTGGCCGGCAGGTCGTCGGTGTGCTCGCGGGCCTCCAGCGCCCAGTAGCGGCGGGCGACCGTGCCGGCCCGGCGGACGGTGACCAGCTGGCCCGGCTCGACCTCGGCGATCCCCCGGTAGACGGTGTGCCCCGGGGTGCGGGTGGCGCCCAGCAGTTCGCGCAGCCCGGCCAGGTCGGTCTGCGGGCGGATCGCAGGGTGGGCGAAGAGCGCCTTGGGTTCGGAGCCGAAGACCACGCCGTCGGCGGTGCGGTGGTAGTACAGCGGCTTGACGCCCATCCGGTCGCGCACCAGCAGCAGCTCCTCGCTGCGGGCGTCCCACAGGGCGAAGGCGTACATGCCGTTCAGCCGGTCGGTGAAGGCCGGGCCCCACTGCAGGTAGGCGCGGAGCACCACCTCGGTGTCGCTGCGGGTGCGGAAGCGGTGGCCGGCCAGCTCCAGCTCGGCGCGGAGCTCGCGGTGGTTGTAGACCTCGCCGCCGTAGGTGAGGACGGCCGGGATGTGCCCGTCCTCCTCGGCGGCCATCGGCTGGGCGCCGCCCGGCGGGTCGATCACGGCGAGTCTGCGGTGGCCGAGCGCGGCGTGCCGGGCGAGGTACAGCCCGGCGCCGTCCGGGCCGCGGCAGGCCATGGTGGCCGCCATCGCCTCCAGCACCGGCCGCTCCCCGGTGAGGTCCCGGTCGAACGCCACCCACCCCGCGATCCCGCACATGCCCGCCTCCGCCGATGCCGTTGCGTATACGGACCACTACGCTACGATGTCGCGCTCGATGCCCGCAAGAGTGTTCGGCAGGGTCGAACGTCGGAATGCCTGCCCGATTTCGGGCAGGATTCTTGGGTATTCGGCGATCGGGTGCATAGGCTCCTGGCCCGTGCCCGCCTCACCGCACCCTCACGAAGACCTCCTCGCCCACCTCACCCGCACCAGCCCGCTGGGGCCGGGAGAGGCCGCGCGAGTCGTGGCGGAAGTGCTGGCGTACTTCTCCGAGACCACCGAGGAGTACGTCCGCCGCCGCCACGGTGAGCTGCAGGCACGTGGCCTGACCAACGAGCGGATCTTCGCCCGCCTCGGCGCCGAACTGGCGTCCCGGCGTGTCGCGGCGCCCGAGCTGTCCACCCGGCAGCTGCGCCGCATGGTGTACGGATGAGCCGCCGACCGCTGTGAAACCGAAGGAGTCCCACCCATGTGCGGAATCGTGGCCTACATCGGCCCCAAGGACGCGACCGCCTTCCTGCTGGAAGGCCTGCAGCGACTGGAGTACCGCGGCTACGACTCGGCCGGCGTCGCCGTCACCGGCAAGCAGGGCGCACTGAAGGTCTGCAAGGCGAAGGGCCGCGTCGCCGACCTCGCCGCCGCCGTCCCCGCCCGCTTCAAGGGCACCACCGGCATCGGCCACACCCGCTGGGCCACCCACGGCGAGCCCAGCGACGCCAACGCCCACCCGCACGTCGACAACGCCGAGAACATCGCCGTCGTCCACAACGGCATCATCGAGAACGCCGACGAACTGCGCGCCAAGCTCACCGCCGAGGGTGCCGTCTTCTCCTCCGAGACCGACACCGAGGTCCTCGCCCACCTGATCGCCGCCCACCGCATCGAGGGCACCGAGCTCGAGGACGCCGTCCGCGCCGCCCTCAAGCACGTCGTCGGCACCTACGGCATCGCCGTCGTCGACGCCCGCCAGCCCGACCGCATCGTCGTGGCCCGCAACGGCAGCCCGATCGTCCTCGGCCTCGGCGAGAAGGAGATGTTCGCCGCCTCCGACGTCGCCGCCCTCGTCCGCTACACCCGCCAGGTCGTCCACCTCGAGGACGGCGAACTCGCCGTCCTGCGCGCCGACGGCTTCCGCACCTTCACCGAGGACGCCCGCACCGTTACCCGCCAGCCGTCCACTGTCGACTGGGAGGTCGCCTCCTACGACACCGGCGGCTACGAGCACTACCTGCTCAAGGAGATCCACGAGCAGCCCGCCGCCGTCGAGCGCACCCTCTCCGGCCGCCTCGACGAGCGCTTCGCCACCGCCCACCTCGGCGGCCTCAACCTCGACGCCCGCGAACTCCGCGAGATCCGCCGGGTCAAGATCCTCGGCTGCGGTTCCGCCTACTACGCCGGCGAGATGGGCGCCCAGCTCATCGAGGAACTCGCCCGCATCCCCGCTCACAGCGAGCCCGCCTCCGAGTTCCGCTACCGCAACCCCGTCATCGAGGCCGACACCCTCTACGTCGCGGTCAGCCAGTCCGGCGAGACCTACGACACCCTCGCCGCCGTCCAGGAGATCAAGCGCAAGGGTGGCCGCGTCCTCGGCGTGGTCAACACCGTCGGCAGCGCCATCGCCCGCGAGTGCGACGGCGGCATCTACCTGCACGCCGGCCCGGAGATCTCGGTCGCCTCCACCAAGGCCTTCACCTCCACGGTGATCGCCTTCGCCCTGCTCGCCCTGCACTTCGGCCGCATCCACGACCTGTCGCCCGCCGACGGCCGCCGCATCGTCGCCGCCCTCAAGGCCCTGCCCGACCACATCCGGCAGATCCTCGACCAGCAGGACGAGATCGCCAAGCTCGCCGCCGAGTACGCCGACAACTCCGGAATGATGTTCATCGGCCGCGTCCGCGGGTACCCGGTCGCCCGCGAGGGCGCCCAGAAGCTCAAGGAGATCAGCTACGTCCACGCCGAGGCGTACCCCGCCAGCGAGCTCAAGCACGGCCCGCTCGCGCTGATCAGCCCCGAACTCCCCACCGTCGCCCTCGTCCCCGACGACGAGCTCCTCGACAAGAACCTCACCACCCTCGGCGAGATCAAGGCCCGCTCCGGCCGCGTCCTCGCCATCGCCCACCGCGCCCCCGAGACCAAGCTCGCCGACCACTGCATCGTCGTCCCCAAGAGCGAGCCCGAACTCGACCCGCTGCTCCTCAACATCCCCCTCCAGCTGCTGGCCTACCACGCCGCCGTCGCTCTCGGCCGCGACGTCGACAAGCCCCGCAACCTGGCCAAGTCCGTCACCGTCGAGTAGTCCGGGGCACCGCCCGAGGGGTGGGGGGGGGGGGGGGGGGGCCCCCCCCCCCCCCCCGGCCCCCCCCCCCCCCCCGGGGGGGGGGGGC